>JBFGLD010000738.1:0-4033 GCA_041576335.1 Anaerolineae bacterium
CAATGTGCTGAGTGTGGGATCGAATTGGAAGTCGTCAACCTTAATCCCCCGACCCTGGACTTAGCGCCTGAAGAAGAGGAGGATTGGGGAGAATAGCCGGTTTCTGTCGCCACCCCTAGTCAAGATTATCTCCCTTTCCGGCCACCAGACGCTTGTCAAACAGAAAATTTTGAGCGAATTTGATGGAACTAAGAGCAAAGCACCCTTAGTTCCTTTTATTTATATATTTTGTATAATAAAAGAAAGTATCTAAATCGAATGAAAATCGCCCTATTATTATCCAGAGTCAGAATTGAAGAGAAGCTGCTCATCCAGGTTTTTGAAAAACGAGGTTTGGAAGTCGACCTCATCGACGACCGCGAGATTGTCCTGGATTTGCACCACCAGGAAAACTGGCGCCAATATGATGTCGTGGTAGAACGCTGCGTCAATCATTCACGGGCCTTATACGCGCTGCGTATTTTGAATGACTGGCACATCCCCACGGTGAATCCTTACGAAGTGGCTTTGGTTTGCGGCAATAAGCTGGACACAACCTCGGCCCTTATTCGAGATAAGGTACCCACGCCGCAGTGTAAAATTGCCTTCACCCCAGAGTCGGCACTTCAAGCCATCGAAGAGATGGGTTACCCCGTCGTGCTGAAGCCGGCCATTGGTTCGTGGGGACGCTTGCTGTCAAAAGTAAATGATCGCGAGGCAGCCGAATCAATTCTGGAACACAAGCAAATTTTAGGCACCTACAACCACTCCGTTTTTTACATTCAAGAGTATGTCGATAAACCGGAACGAGACATCCGTAGTTTTGTGGTGGGTAACGAAACCATCGGCGCCATTTATCGCTACAGCGCCCACTGGATAACCAATACGGCCCGAGGCGGGCGCGCTGTGAACTGCCCGGTCACTCCCAAAATTAGTGAGCTTTCAGTGGCCGCAGCCAATGCCGTCGGCGGCGGTGTGGTCGCCGTCGATCTCTTGGAGACGCGAGACGGACGCATGCTGGTCAACGAAGTCAATTACACCATGGAATTTCGCAATAGTATTGATACAACCGGGGTTAACATTCCGGAGGTCGTGGTGGATTATATCGTGAAAGTTGGTAAGGGCGAAGTGAGACAGCCACAAACGGACAGCGTGATGACCTGATGAGCTATAAAGTTGAAGTCTGCATTGTTGGCGGCAGTGGCTACGTGGGTGGGGAGCTGCTGCGGCTGCTGCATTTTCACCCCCTGGTTGAAGTTAAACAAATTACCAGCGCCAGTCAAACCGGAAAATTTGTCCACAACGCCCACCCTAACCTGCGAAGTGTAACCGACCTGCAATTTACTCACCCCGATACGCTCGAAAGCTGTGATCTGCTTTTTTTAGCCCAACCCCACGGATATGCGGCCAAACATATCGAGCATTTTGCCGGCGTGGCCGAACGGATCATCGATACCTCTGCTGATTTTCGCCTGCAGGATGCTGCAACCTATGCCCACTGGTATGGCGAAGCACATCCGGCGCCGGCCTGGTTGGGGCAGTTTGTCTACGGGCTGCCCGAGCATTATCGGGCTAAATTGGCCGGGGCCCGTTATGCCAGCGGCGTTGGCTGCAATGCGACCGTCACCAATTTGGCCCTGGTTCCGTTAGCCCAGGCAGGCCTGCTGAGCGGCGGACGGATCGTGGCCGATATTAAAGTCGGGTCGTCGGAAGGCGGGGCCCGGCCCAGTGAGGGGTCGCACCATCCGGAACGAAGTGGCTCGGTACGCTCCTTCAAACCCACCGGTCATCGCCACCAGGCCGAAGTGCGCCAGGTCCTGGGCAGCGATTTTGAATTATATATGTCGGTCACCTCAATCGAGTTGATCCGGGGCGCCCTGGTTACAGCCCACTGCCTGCTGCCGGAGAAAATAACCGAAAAAGATCTGTGGAAAACGTACCGGGCTGCTTACAAGGCCGAGCCTTTCATCCGGCTGGTCAAGCAAAAGTCCGGCATCTTTCGCTATCCCGATCCCAAACTGCTGGCCGGCACGAATTTCTGTGATGTGGGTTTTGAGGTCGAGGAGGATACAAACCGGGTCGTAATCATTGCTGCGATTGACAATTTGATGAAAGGGGCCGCCGGCAGCGCCGTTCAGGCGATGAACCTTATGCTGGGCTGGCCTGAGACCACAGGCTTAGAGTTTCCCGGCCTGCACCCGATCTAGAAGCGTCGGTCCAAAACAGATTCAAAATGTAACCGGTCAAATTCAATCGATGGAATAACACGTTGCCAAACAATGCTCGCGCTCCCCGCAATCGAACAATCATTTTGAGTGCTGCAGAACGCTCGCGCTACCGCTCCCGGTTGGTGCGCCTGGAGTCTTCTGCCTCGATCGAAGATATCCTCGATAAGACCGTCTGTCAAAATCTTTGGGCCGTGGTCGAGTTTTTGCCTCTCCAATTTGTCGACCTGCTCTTTGTCGATCCGCCTTATAATCTAAATAAAACGTTCAACGGCCGTACTTTCAGCCAAAAATCACTCGGCGATTATGAGGCCTGGCTGGAGTCGTGGCTGGTCAAACTGCTCAAGACGCTTAAACCAACCGCTTCAGTTTACCTCTGCGGTGATTGGCAGTCGTCGGCGGCGATTCACCGGGTGGCCCAAAAGCACTTGATCGTCCGTAATCGCATTACCTGGGAGCGTGAAAAAGGCCGCGGCGCGAAGCGAAACTGGAAAAACGCATCAGAGGACATCTGGTTCTGTACGGTGTCCAACAAATATACCTTTAATGTTGAAGCGGTCAAGCTCAAACGGCAGGTCATCGCGCCCTACACGGAAGCCGGTGTTCCCAAAGATTGGGAAGAGTCGCCGGCGGGACGTTTCCGATTGACCCACCCGTCCAATTTGTGGACCGATCTGACCGTCCCGTTTTGGTCGATGCCTGAAAACACCGACCATCCTACCCAAAAACCTGAAAAACTTTTGGCTAAAGTTATTTTGGCCAGCTCCAATCCCGGTGACGTCGTCCTTGACCCGTTTTTAGGTTCCGGCACCACCTCCGTCGTCGCCAAGAAATTGGGCCGGCGCTTCGTCGGTATCGAGAGCGATGAGACCTACTGCTGTCTGGCCGAAAAGCGGTTGGAACTAGCCCAAACGGATCAACGGATCCAAGGTTATGAGGACGGCGTGTTTTGGGCGCGCAATAGTAAGAAATGATATTGCAGGAGTGATTGATGATTATTCTCAAGATCGGCGGCAGCGAAGGCATTAACTATGATTTTATTGCCGATGATGTTGCCGCGCTGGTAAAAGAAAAGCAGCCGCTGATTGTGATCCACGGCGGTTCGGCTTTGACCAACAAGGTAGCCGAGCAGTTAGGCCATCCGCCCCAGTTCGTCACCTCAGTCAGCGGTTTTACCTCGCGCCGCACGGACCGGCGCACCCTGGAAATTTTCGAGATGGTTTACTGCGGGCAGATGAATAAAGGGCTGGTCGAAAAGCTGCAGATGCGCGGCGTAAATGCAGCCGGCTTGAGTGGTCTGGATGGCCGCATTTGGGAAGGACCGCGCAAGGACGCTATCAAGATAATCCAAAACGGCCGGCGGCGGGTCATCCGTGACGACTACACCGGTAAGGTAGAGAAGGTTAACACGAAGTTACTGGAGAGGCTGCTCGACGCCGGTGTGCTGCCGGTATTGACCCCTCCGGCCGCCAGCTACGATGGCGAAGCGATCAATGTAGACGGCGACCGGGCTGCCGCGGCAACCGCCGCTGCGTTCAAAGCCGAAGCGCTGGTCATTTTGAGCAATGTTCCCGGTTTGCTGGAGAATTTTCCGGACGAGTCGAGCCTGATTCGGCATATCCCCGCCGCCGCGATTGACCGCTTCATGAGCGTAGCCGAGGATCGGATGAAAAAGAAAGTGCTGGGGGCCGGGGAAGCTATAGCCCAGGGCATTGGCCGGGTCATCTTTGCCGACGGCCGCGTTGAGCAGCCCCTTCGACGGGCCTTGGCCGGGGAAGGAACGGTGATTGGCGATTAATGAACTATGACGAAATCTACCGGCTGGAGTC
>JBFGLD010000739.1:0-4025 GCA_041576335.1 Anaerolineae bacterium
GACCGCCGCCACGGCGAATTCCAGCGTAACGGTCGGCGTAATCGGGGCCGGGGTGGGCGGCGGCGGAACTTCAGTTGCCGCCACAAGAGTTGCCGTAGGCTCTGCGCCAATTATTCCGCCTCTGACCAAGGCCAGCCCGGAGGCCCCGAGGCACAGCAGCAGCAGCGGTACCAGGGCCATCCACCACGACAACAGCCTCTGGCTGACCAGTTCACCGTCCAGTTCCTGGACGGTTCCTTCCGGAGGAGCCACTTGCAGAAAAAATGGGTAATACTTGGGCGGGCCCAGCCAGTGGCGCTGGCGCGGCCTGGCTCGAAAGTCGACCACGACCGGTTGGCCTTCGACCACGGTGACTTGCTTTTCCAGCGGTTCGAAATTGACCTCCTCGGCCCGGTCTCGGCCGCGCACCGTAAAGGTTTGGGGCGCGTTGCCTTTATTCGTAATCGTAACCCGTGCCGGCTGCCCGGCTCGTACCCTATCCGGCCATAAGTCAGTGCTAAATTCAATAAAGGGGGCCACAGTCAACGGCAGCGACAATTCGGTAAATTGGCTGGAGTCATTCTGGCTGGTCGCCATGACCGTCACTTGATACGTCTTGGCTTTGCTCTGCGGGTTCCGGGGCGGGGCAATCGTCAGCGACACTTTGGCGCTGCTCTGGCCCACGCCTTCGGGAAATAATTGCATGGGGGCCGGTAAGTCTTGAATCCACGATTCAGGAATGCCCTTCACTTCGAGCGTGAAGCCGTCAACGCGGTGGCTCAGATTGGCAATGGTTGCCATCAAAGTGACGCTGTCGCCCGCTTCGACCGTCAGGCTGGTTTGATCCAACAATAGACCCGGTGGTTCGTACTCGATCACTTCTTCGCTGGTGTCGGCCTGTTGATCGTAGGGGCCGTATCCCCCCGCAGCGCTCAACCCCGGCCCCGCCGGATAGGCGTTGGACAGCGGACGCTGCCGCGGTGGCGGAGTCTCGTCAACCGGGGTCGGCGCCTCGTTCTGCGCTGCGGCAGCAGGTACCACGGTCCGTCCGTACTGCGGCGCGGACTCACCTAATGACAGCGGAGCGGCCGACACAAAAAGCGGTTCAGCTTCTTCCGGCGTGGGCTCGCTCTCGGCTAAACCTGGGGGTTGGACCGCTAAGCCGGCGGCGTCCGGCAAAACCCGTTCGATCGCTGTGGCCAGCTCGGCCGCCGTGGCAAAACGCTGGGCCGGATCGAGGGCTAAGGCCCGCATTATGACAGACTCGATTGACGCCGGGAAATCAGGCCGGCTTGATCGGGGCGCCGGCGGCGCCTCTCCCCGGCGGTGCTGGTGGATCGCCTCGGCGATGGTGCTGATCTCAAACGGCAGCCGGCCCACAGCCAACAGATAAAGCACGACACCCAGGGAATAGATATCACTTTGAGGCGTAAGCGGCTGGCCGAAGATCTGCTCCGGAGCAGCGTAGGCCGGCGTGCCCAACAGCCTCTCCCGCTGCGAGATCAACTGGCGGCTCTGCTCCAACAGCCGGGCCAGGCCAAAATCGGTCAAAACGGGCCGGGGCGGCAGCCCTGCGCTTGGTTCCGGGGCCAGTACAATATTTTCAGGCTTGAGATCGCCGTGAATAACCCCCTGCGCGTGCGCGTGGGCCAAGGCCAGACTCACCTGCCGGGCCAATTGCAGCGCCTCGCCTAACGGCAGCGGGAAAATCGCCCGCTGCCGTTCAGCCAATGCCTGCCACAGATTCGGGCCGGCCAGGTACTCCATGACAATGTAAAGCAGCCGGTTGCGTTTGACATCGTACACCTGGACGATATTGGGATGTTTTAGCTGAGCCGCGGCCTGGGCCTCTTGCAGAAAACGACTTTGAAACTCGGCTTGCCGGACCAGGCGCTCCTCCATTACCTTGATCGCCACCTCCCGGTTAAGCTCCAGGTCGCGCGCGCGGTAAACCGCGCCCATCCCCCCCTGGCCCAGCTGGCTAATGATTTGATAACGACCATCGATCTGTTGGCCGGTGAGATTGTCCATTTATTTTTCACCCCCCTGTAGGGATGCCACCCGAGGCTTCATTTTACATAACGTTACTTTACCAGAGATCGGTAGAATATGTCAAGTTGCTGGCTGGCTTGTAGGGGCTGAGGTGAGTGAGGGGAATCAAATTACCGAAACGCCAAAAGGCGTGCGGGTGCCGAATTTGCACCCTGAAAATGATGAGATGATAAGCTAATATTCGAGCAAAAAGGCACGTGGTGCTGCCGGGACCCTATCGGGCATTATCGTTAAGGCATTGTCTTGGGACAAGGATTGGTCTTAACGGAAGCCGATGAACCCGCCGCATTGGCTGCCCGGATCCAATAGCAATACTCAGTGTTGGGATTAAGGGATGAGTCCGTATGAATCGTGGCTGTAGGCTCGGCTATTTTATTACTTTCGGATCCGCGGAATACTTGATACTTCGTCACCGTACCCGCCGGAGCCGTCCAGGTTAAGGTAATCTGATTGGTCGATGTCATTGTCGTCATCAGATTCATTGGGACGGCCGGCGGTGCCAACGTAGTGGCGCAAGAGGCAGGCTGGGTTAAGGCGGAGCCGCCGGCCGCATTGATCGCCCGAACTTGATAGCAATATTGTGTGCCGGGATTAAGAGGGCCGTTATCTTTATATGTTGTTACACCGGCTGAAACCTTAACTATTGAGTCGGCATATCGGAATATCTCGAAACCGGTCTCGTTGTTCGATTTGTCCTGCCACTGCAGATCAATCCAAAACGCCGTTTCGCTGTTTAGAGCCGTTGCCGTCAGATTCGTTGGCGCAGCCGGCTGTGCCAATGTGATCTGGCACTTTTCAGGGGTATAACCTGACTGACCAGCCGCATTGACGGCCCGGACCCGATAGCAATAGTTCGTTTTAGAATTCAGTCCCTCGTCTCTATACGTCTGCATTCCAGCGATAACGGTAGTAAGCAACCCATAGTTATCACCACCGCTCTTGTTCGGGCGGCGTTCGATCTCGAAGCCGGTCTCATTGTTTGAATTATCCTGCCACTGCAGGTCAATCCAAAACGCCGTTTCGCTGTTTAGGGCCGTTGCCGTCAGATTCGTTGGCGCAGTCGGCGAGGTTAGTGTGGCGCAGCGAGAGTTTGAGAAAGCCGACCCACCGGCGGAATTGACCGCCTGCACTTGATAACAATACTCCGTTTTAGCCATGACCGCCTTATCCGAGTAGGACTGCTTCCCGGCCTCGACAACATCATGCGCAGTGAAACCCCCATCGCCAACAGAGCGCCATATCTTAAAACCGGTCTCATTGTCTGACTTGTCAATCCACTGCAAATCAATCCGAAGCTCGGAAATGCTTGGCGTCACCGTCAGATTTGTTGGGGCAACCGGCAGCACGGGCGACGTGGTAGTACACTTTTCAGGTGTGTAGGCTGAATTTCCGGCCGCATTGACCGCGCGAACCCTATAGCAGTATTGAGTATTGGAACTTAGGCCAGTGTCTAGGTACGATTCAGTTTCCGGTGCGACCGTCTGTAATAAAGAGAAAGCTCCACCGCTGAGAGAGCGTTCAATTTCAAAGCGAGTCTCATTATTCGAGTTGTCTGCCCATTTCAGGTCAATTTCAGTTGCCGATTTAGCTGCTGCCGTCAGATCCGTAGGCGCGACCGGAACGCTGGTCGGCGTTGGCGTTCCGGTTGCCGGGGTTGCGCTCGCTGCGGCCGTGGCCGTTTGAGCCGCGGCTGTCCCGCTTGCCTGCGCCTGAGCCGTGGCCGTTCCCTGGGTCTGAGCCAAAGCTGTGATACTCGCCTGCACCTGAGTCGTGGCCGTCTGCTGCGCCTGGGTTGTAGCCGTACCGGCCTCGGCTGTGGCTGCCCGCTCCACCGCGACAGCGGTGACTGTCTGAACGACGGCGGTGCCCGCCTGGCCGGTTACGGCGGCCAGCGCTTGCAGGGCCGCCGTGGCCGTCAAATCCGGCGTGGCCGTCGGCGTAATGGTCGACGTTTCGGTTGCCTGGGCCACCGTCTCCGGGGCAAACGGACCCCA
>JBFGLD010000740.1:0-4019 GCA_041576335.1 Anaerolineae bacterium
GCTTGGCTATGCCCTGGCATGTCTCTTTTCGTTAGAGACCTGATCCCTCTTGGTAACTATTTGTAGCGGACCGCGGTAAGCAGCGTTCCCCGTCGTCGTTTGTGGGGCGGACTTTTTAGCCTGCCTGAAGTAGTCTGTAAAGTCTGCCCCACGATTTCGGCGGTCGTACTTATGGACGACTGGAAGGACACAGTGATGATCAACGATCCGGTTCTGGTCAACGACTGGCACCCAGTAGCTCATATTAAGGAGCTTGAAAAAAGGAATCCGCTGCCTGTTCGCCTGCTTGGTGAGGACCTAGTATTATGGCAGGTCGGCGACCAAGTCCTGGCCTGGCGGGATTTGTGTATTCACCGGGGAACCCGGCTATCGCTCGGTAGAGTCGACGGCGAAACCCTGGTTTGTCCATATCACGGTTGGACTTATAATGAATCGGGCAAGTGTATCCACATCCCCGCGCACCCGGACCAGACGCCGCCTGCAAAAGCAGGCGTCGAAACCTATCAAGCCCGCATTGGATACGATCTAATTTGGGTTTCTCTGGGCCGGCCCGATCACGATATTCCCCCTTTTCCGGAGTGGGATGAACCAGACTTTCGCAAGATTTTATGCGGCCCTTATTCGGTCGAAGCCAGTGGTCCCCGGATTGTAGAGAATTTTCTCGACATCGCTCACTTCCCCTTCGTCCACGAAGGCATTTTGGGAGACCGGGCCCATCCGGAAATTGATGATTACGAGGCGACCGTCGGCCCCGACGGCGTGACGGCTAAAGGGGTTCGGGTGTACCAGCCTGATCCGTACGGTACGGGCGTGGGTGACACTGTAGCTTATACTTACCGCGCCTACCGACCGCTCACAGCTTACCTGATCAAGGAGTCGGAAGGACCACGTTTCTCCATTTTGTTGACGATAACACCGCATGAAACCGTTGCCAGTACGGCCTGGATGTGGATGACCATGAATTATGGATACGATATCCCGGAGACGGAGCTCATCGAATGGCAGGACGAGATCTTTGCTCAAGACCGGCCAATTGTGCAGTCCCAACGCCCCGAACTGCTTCCCCTGGATTTGCAGGCCGAACTACACCTGCGCAGCGACCGGACCGCAATTGCCTACCGCAAGTGGCTGAATACCTTGGGGTTGACCTTCGGGTCAGCCTAAAGCCATGAGCTTAGATGTTACCTATGAGAGAATGTGACTATGAGCGATCATCTGGCCGACGTTAGGGCTCGCGTTAAGGAATTTTGGACTAAAGACCAACAAACAGAAGGAAAGTAATATCTATGATTATCGACCAAACCTTCATTGTTCAGGCACCAATCCAAGCGCTCTGGGCTTATTTGCTCGATATTGAGAGGATGAGCCTGTGCCTCCCAGGTGCCGAGGGCGTTAGAGCCCTGGCTGAGGACCAGTATGAAGGTACGCTCAAGGTTAAGGTAGGCCCAATTGTAGCTAACTTTCAGGGTAAAGCGCAGTTGGTTGAGGTCGACGCGCCGACCCGACTTGTGGCCAGGGGCGAAGCTCAAGATGCCCGTTCCGCCAGCCTGGCTTCGGCAACTTTTACCGCGGCCTTGCGTTCGCTCGGAGAAAACCAAACTGAAGTCGCCTACCAGGTTGACCTGGCCATTCGCGGCACACTGGGCAAATTTGGCCAGGGCGTGATGCGTGAGGTGGCTAAACGGATGACGCTGGAATTCGCCCAATGCGTTGAAGCCCGGCTAACAGGACAGCCGGAGCCTGGCACAATAGCTGCCGCCGGCAGAGCGCCCGCCACGACACCGGCTGGCGAACCGGCTCCGGCCGCCACCCAGTCGCCACTGCCACCCGTTGATGTAACTTCTGTCTTGCAACTCGATTTTCTGCCCTGGCTGCTTGTAGCCGGTTTGGCCGGTTTTATCATAGGCTATATGGTCGGCTCCCGGCCGGGGCGGTGAAGCCAAGGATATGTACGAAGTTGAATTTCACAGACCCAAATCAATCGGCCAGGCGCTGCAAATGCTGGGCGACTATGGTGACAACGCCAAAATAACGGCCGGCGGCAGCGCTATCGTGCTGATGCTGACCCAGCGCTTAATTGCTCCCCGCCACCTCGTTTCGCTAGAAAAATTGCCCGACCTGTATACCCTTGAACACGATCCCGGCATTGGCCTGCACATTGGGGCCATGGTTACCCATTTTCAATTAGAAAGCAGTCCCTTGGTTCAAGCGGCGTTTCCGGCGCTGGCCGAAACTTTTCACCAGGTGGCTAACATCCGCCTGCGCCACCAGGCTACCGTCGGCGGGGTTTTGTGCGAGGCTGACTACGCCTCCGACCCCCAAACGATGCTTATGGCTCTGGGGGCGCTGGTCAAGCTGGTCGGTCCGGATGGCGAACGCTGGCTCGATCTGTCCGAGTTCTTCCGAGACTTCTATCAAACCGCCTTAGAACCGAACGAAATTCTGAGCGACATCTTCATACCGGAAATGGAACCCGGCACGGGGGCCACTTATATCAAGTTTACCAGTCGCTCATCCGAGGACCGGCCATGCGTGGGCGTGGCCGCGATGGTGGAGCAAAACCAGGGCGTATGCAAACGGCTGCGGGTGGTGGTCGGGGCCGTGGCCGGCACGCCGCAGGAATATCCTGATGTTGAGGCGTTGGCCCAAGGCAAGGCGTTGAATGAAACGTTGGCCCGTGAGATTGGCTACGCTTACGCCCAGGCCATCGAGCCTATTTCTGACATTCGCGGATCGAGTGCCTATCGCCGTCAAATTATAGAAGTGCTGGTCCGGCGCGCCGTGCTGCGGGCAGGAGTGTCTGATGACCATTAGCTTCTCGGCCCCTTATGTTGACGCTGAAGATCGCGTTACCGGACGCATTCCCTTCGTGCTTAATATGAGCTTACCGGGCATGCTGCACGCGGCGGTGCGACGTAGTGAATATCCCCACGCTCGCTTAGTGCGTATCGATTCCGGCGCGGCTGAAGCCGTACCCGGCGTCGTAGCCATCCTTACCCGGGACGACATCGTCGATAATCCCAACCTCAATAGCCACTTCGGCCCTATCCTCAGAGATCAACCCATCGTTGCACTCGACAAAGTCCGTTTTGTCGGAGAGCCGGTTGCCGCGGTGGCGGCTGTCGACCGAGAAACCGCCGAGTTTGCGGCCGGCCTGATCCAAATTGAATATGAGGAACTGCCGGCCGTACTGGGAATTGAAGCGGCGCTGGCTCCGGACACGGCCTTGATTTACGAGATGCCTATCGGCCGGGACCAACGCCGTACGCCTGTCCCGCTGCGTGACGTAACCGGAACAAATCTGTGCAATTTTTTTCCGTTGGTCAAGGGTGATGTAAACCGGGGTATGGCCGAAGCCGACCACGTATTTGAAACCGTATTTCGGACACCGGCTGCGCAGCACGTACCTCTCGAGCCGCATGTAACCATTGCCGAAGTCAAGCGCCGGCACGTAAATATATGGGCAGCAACCCAAACGCCATATGTAATTCGGGCCCAGATTGCCGAGTTATTCAATTTGCCGCAAAACCGGGTGCGCGTCGCTGTTACGACGCTCGGCGGCGGTTATGGGGGCAAAACCCAACCCAAAATTGAGCCTTTGACGGCCGCTCTGGCCTGGAAGGCCGGTGCGCCGGTCAAACTGGTGCTGAGCCGGGCCGAGGAGTTTGTGACCATCACCAAGCACGAGGCCCTGATCAGAATGCGCACCGGGGTCAAGGCCGGCGGCGAACTGGTGGCCAAAGAGGTTGAGCTGTGGCTGAACACCGGAGCCTACGCCGACCGCGGCCCGACAGTGGCCGAAGCGGCCAGCATCGTCGCTACCGGCCCTTACCGCGTGCCCCACGTCAAGGTCGATGCCCAGGTTGTTTACACCAATCGTCCGCCGGCCGGCGCGTTTCGGGGATTTGGAGCGGCGCAAATGGCCTGGGCCTACGAGTCTGAGATGAATATCATAGCCGAGCGGCTGGGGTTAGATCCGCTAGAATTTCGGCGCATGAACCTGCTCAAGCCAGGTGACA
>JBFGLD010000741.1:0-4018 GCA_041576335.1 Anaerolineae bacterium
TGTGGATCATACCACCAGACCCGCGTGGCTACCAGGTAGTTGTCCCACGGGGTCGTGTAGATGACGGCTGTCGCCGCCAGCGCCGTTAGCCCTGCTCGCGGTGACCAGTTGCCCAACTCAGATGGCAGCTTTAACTCCCAAACTGAGTCGCGCAACGTCAAGGCGAGCAAGACAATTAGCGGTATCACCAAGAATATCCAGAGAAAGCCAAAGTAGGTCATTTGAATTCTTTCCTTCTGCGGCAAATCTTATCACGATTTGGTCAATATGTCAAGATTTTGTACAGAAAAACCTTGACAAAGTATAGAAAGATGTGGTAAAACTATAGTATACAGAAAAAAGACTGTTTTACAGCTTTGAGCTTGAGGAGAAGATATTGTGACCTTTCGAATGCACACCTGGGAGCACCGCTTGCTTTCGTTAGCGTACGAGGCCCTGAACTCGGTAGCACCACCCTCACCAGCCACGATTCGAGATGAGAGACTGCTGGAGCAAGCACACGCGTACTGTCGAGATTTGACGGCCAAGCACAGCCGCTCTTTCTTTATGGCGTCATCACTCTGACCCGCCGGCAAACGGCAAGCAGCACGAGCCCTGTACGCCTTCTGCCGGGTTAGCGATGACATTGTCGACGGTGCACACAGCGCCGCCGGATCACGCTTGCTGACCTGGCGCCAGCACATCCTGGCGCCGCAGCCAAACCGCGATGACTTAGTGGCAATAGCCTGGGCGGATGCCCGGCTGCGCTACGGAATTCCGCAGCGTTACGCCGAACAACTCATCGAGGGGGTCGCGCGTGATCTGCGCCAGGTTCGTTACAACACGTTTGATGATCTAACGACATATGCCTACGGCGTAGCGTCGACGGTGGGCTTGATGAGTATGCACATCATCGGATTTGCCGGTCCGGAAGCGATCCCGTATGCAATTAAGCTGGGTGTAGCCCTGCAGCTCACGAACATTTTACGGGATGTAGGCGAAGACTGGCGAGCGGGCCGTATTTACCTGCCACGGGAAGAATTAGAGGCATTTGGTGTATCGGAGGCCGGCTTTGCCGCCGCAACTGTCGATGATCGCTGGCAAGCCTTTATGCGGTTTCAGATTGAGCGTAATCGCCGCCTCTACGCCGAAGCCTGGCCCGGAATTAGCCTGCTGGACCCGGATGGACAGTTGGCGATTGCAGCGGCTGCCGAATTTTACGAAGCGATTTTAGGCGATATTGAGCGGAATGATTATGATGTGTTCAATCGCCGGGCTCACGTCGGCGGCTGGGGTAAATTGAAACAAATTCCCAGGATTTGGTGGCGCAGTAAGAAGTTGTCAATGTCAAAATGGAGGCTTTGATTCTATGGCCAAGAAAATTATTGTTATCGGAAGTGGCTTTGGTGGTTTGGCTGCCGCCATTCGGTTGGCTGCTCGCGGACATCAGGTAGAAATTTTTGAAAAGCGCGACAAATTGGGCGGGCGGGCCTACGTCCACGAGATTAACGGCTTTAAATTCGACGGTGGGCCAACCGTCATTACCGCACCTTTTTTATTTGACGAATTATTTGAGCTCGCCGGCCGGCGACGTGAAGATTATTTTACTTCTGTACCGTGCGATCCCTTCTATCGCATCTACAACCACGAGGGGCGTCACTTCGATTACAATGGTGATGAAGCTTTTGTCCTTGATCAGATCGAGCAGTGGAGCCCGCAGGATAAAATAGGCTATCAAAAGTTTATGAGCACAACCAAAGCCATTTTTGAGAAGGGCTTCGTTGAGCTTGCCGACAAGCCGTTCTTATCGGTCTTGGATATGATCAAGGTCACACCCGATCTCATAAAGTTACAATCTTATCTCAGCGTGTACCGGTATGCCTCACAGTTTGTGAAGAATGAATTTTTGCGGCGCTGCTTTTCTTTCCATCCGCTGTTGGTCGGTGGTAACCCCTTTGACGCGCCCTCCATTTATGCCATGATTCATTATCTGGAGCGTGAATGGGGTATCCACTATGCTCTGGGTGGCACGGGAGCCATCGTGGCAGGCATGGGGCGTTTGTTTGCCGAGCTCGGGGGGCAAGTTCATCTTAATGCAGAAGTGAAAGAGGTGATGATTGACCAGCGGCGCGTTTCGGGGATTCAGCTGGTCGATGGTACGATTCACCGTGCGGATGATATCGTTAGCAATGCTGACGTGGCTTTCACCTATCGTCATCTCATTCCAGAACAACATCGGCGTAAATATACCAATCGCAAGATTGAACGAATGAAGTACAGCATGTCGCTATTTGTCATCTATTTCGGCGCGAAACGACGCTACACCGATACCGGTCTGGCCCACCACAATATCATTTTAGGAAAACGTTACAAGGGGCTACTGGATGACATCTTCAAGAAAAAGCGGCTGGCAGATGATTTTTCTCTGTATCTCCACATGCCGACCATCACCGATCCCTCCATCGCCCCGGAAGGATGCGAGAATTTCTACGTCTTGTCGCCTGTGCCCCATTTGGGCGCAGATGTGGATTGGACTCAAGCCGCCAAGCCTTATCGCGACTCTATTATGCAGTTTTTAGAAGATAACTATTTGCCCGACTTGCAGGCCAACATTATTGCCGAACATTATATCGACCCCCTGCATTTTCAAAATACGCTTAACAGTTATCTGGGCTCCGCCTTCTCCATCCAACCTGTTCTGACTCAATCAGCCTGGTTTCGCCCACATAACCGCTCTGAAGATTTTGAAAACCTGTACTTTGTGGGGGCCGGAACGCATCCGGGAGCAGGATTGCCGGGGGTTCTCTCATCGGCAAAGATTGCTGAAAACTTAATCGGCCAGGCGAAGCCCGTACGCCAACCTGCCTTTGCCTAAAGACCTGTCAATATAAACCTCGCCTAAATATCCTGCGCTAGGCGCCGCTGCAGGTTCCGCAGCTCTCTCTCAAAGCGAGTCCGCGTGGTCTCTATCTCGTCTTTCAGAGCTTTAATTTCAGATTGCCGGGCCAGAATCTGTCGCCGCATGCGTAAAATAATTTCGATTCCCTCCAGATTAACACCCAGCATTTGCAGGCGGCGGATCCGGCGCAGTTCGATCAGATCAACGTTTGTCGCTGAATAGTCTACCAGCCCGGCCTCGCGACAATACTCAAGTACTTCGACTGAAAGATCTACCTGGCGAGCAATGGCTGCAAAGTTCGAGGTTGATATTCCACGTTTAGACATGTGTTTCTCCCTTCAATGCCCGGGCCATCACGATAGCTTTCGCAGGGCCTCGAAGTGCTCCCGCTGTTCAGGTGTCAGGTGAGTCGGCAAGCGTACTTCAAGTTTGATATACAGATCGCCATGCTCGTTCTTTTTTCGCAATTTAGGCATCCCTTTACCACGTAGACGGAAGGACTTCCCGTTTTGTGAACCGGCCGGAATTTTCAGTTTGACTTCACCCGATAAGGTCGGGATCCGCACATCTCCACCCAAAACTGCCGTGTACAGATTTACCGGTATTGTCGAATAGAGGTCATCCCCCTTTCGTTCGAAGCGAGGATCGTCGGCCACCTTTACGTTTAGGTATAGGTCGCCGGCTTCGGCGCCGCCCGCGCCGCCGCTGCCTTCACCCCGCATGCGTACCTTGGTGCCGCTTTGGGCTCCGGCCGGAATCTTTACTTCCAGCCGGCGACCATCCTTGGTGAGCAGCCGAGTTGTGCCATGATAAGCTTCGGCGAGGCTAATTTCTACCTCGTACTCAAAATCTTGACCGCGCCGTGGTGGCCGGGGCCGGTATTCAAAACTGTCCGGGCGTCGAGTTCCGCCCCCGAAAATGCTGGTAAAGAAGTCGGAGAAGGGGCTTCCGCCCCCGAAAAGATCGTCCAGATCCTCGGGGCTGCCATACTGCACATAAACGCGCTGACCTTCCGGCCCCGTTGTCCATTGATTCCAATTAAAGTCTCCGGGCCGCCCGCCGGCTTGCTGCCAATGCTGCCAGTCAGCCCCCAGTCGATCGTATTTTGCTCGCTTCTCAGCGTCACCCAAAACCTCATAA
>JBFGLD010000742.1:0-4015 GCA_041576335.1 Anaerolineae bacterium
ATTTATGCCAAGCCGGCTTCGATCATCGGCAATGTCGGGGTTATATTTACCCAACCCCAGCCCGAGACGCTGAGTGAACGGTTCACCACAACCGGTCCTTTCAAAACAACGGGCGGCAGTGCGACCAGCTATTTACAAAAGCTGGATTTGCTTCACGCAGATTTTAGGGATAGTGTCGTGGCCGAACGCTCCCATGCTCCAAATCCGCTTAAGCTGTCCGCAGATCAGGTGGCGACAGGTGAGATTTGGGTGGGTATTGAGGCCAAAAACTATGGTCTCATCGACGAACTTGGTTCTATTCTCGACGCGATCGATGCGGCGGCACGCCTGGCCAACCTAAACCATTATGAAGTGGTCGATGTTCGCAGCGAATACCTGGAGGCGTTGGAGGACTCTCAAATCTCAACGGTTCTAGAACTGTACGAGAGATTACAAAACGAAGTTGAGATTGATTTGACCGCCGAAGAAACAGAATGGCCGGCTTTTCACCAAATCTACGTACCTCTGGAGTAATCCATGCCTAAAACGAATTGGACACCTTTCATAATTATTCCACTTGTTATTGTGGTCGCCTTTGTCATTGGACGCCTGACCTATTATGGGCTTGGAGCAAGGGCTGCCTATACCCCACCCGACCGACCTTTAACGGAGGTTAGCGCCGAAGTTGCGGCTCCATCCCAACGGTTAGAGGCCGTCGATAACCCCACGGTGAGCAAGGGGGTTGTGGTGATTGATTACGATCACGACAATGCGCTGTTCGTCGAAGAGCTAAACACCCTTCTGTCCAAAATTGTCTCGCGGGGATTCAGTTATGAGGTCGTTACAGCTGCCGATGCGGAAAAGAAAAATCAGGGGTTAGCCGATAGATTACGCTACGCCAAAGCCCTTATTCTGCCCCTGCCGCGCAAAGAATTCACTACGCAAGAGATTGTTGATATTGAGCGTTTTGTGGAACGCGGCGGTCGGCTATTTATTATCGGCGATCCAACCCGTACCGTCGTTGTGGAGGGGCTCAATAGTGTAGCCGGATCATTTGGCATTATTTACGCCAATGATTACCTTTACAGTCTAGAAAGAAATGATAACAATTACCGCAACGTCGTTTACTCTGACTTTAGAGAAAGCCCAGTTACAAACGGCCTGGACTCTAATAGCAACGTCATATTCTACGCCGGTGGTTCCGTCAATGCCCCGGGGCATGAGATTATCTTAGGTGACGACACGACCTTCTCCTCGACCAGCGAAGGCGGGCGCAACATGGCCGCCGCCGTGTTGACTACAAACGACCAGGTGCTGGCGCTCGGAGATTTAACCTTTTTCACCGAACCGTACAGCGCAGCGGAAAATAACGGTGTTTTGATCAACAATATCGCCGATTTTCTAACCGGGGGCCAACCCCACTACAAAATTATTGACTTTCCCAATTTCCTCAACGCCAGTATTGATATTGTCTTTACCAATCCGGTCGTATTCAACAGCCAGTTCGAAGCCGCCGTCAAATTGAAAGATTTTTTGGAAAACCGCGATCGGCAGGTCAACTTTGTTGACACAATCGGCCCTGAAAACGATGTGATTTTTGTTGGTCGTTTCGACGACAACTTGGAGACAGTGGCAGACTATCTGGCCGCAGCTAAGATTACTATCCTCGAACCCAATGAAGTATCTGAGAAAGAAAAGAGCTTAGCCGCGGAGGAAGGATTCGGCAGCAGTTTTACTAATGTAAGCGATAAACCGGCCGATGATAAAGAACGTTTCATCAACGGTCGTATCCAAATAGACGGTATCGGTGATTTGGAACGAGGAGGCTCGACCCTGTTCTACCTCAACCAAGAGGATAGCCGAAACGTTCTAATTATTCTGTCCGATACGCGGGATACCAACGAGGATGCCTTCAAGCTGCTGCTTGACAACAAACTCAGCGAATGTCAGGCGACGCCCCAGATTGCCGTGTGCCAGACAGAAGACCCGGACGAAAAATTACCGCCAAGCCAGCGCAGCAATCGAATTGACAAAGTTTTAGTGATCTCGGACAATGACGCGCGGGAGCGCAAAGATGCTCAAACCAGCGCTCTGGCATATCAAAGCGCGCTCAGTAATACTTACAAGGTTGACATCTTGACAACTTCTGAAGATGGCTCGCCCAATCTGGACAAGCTGTTAGAATATGATGCCGTTATCTGGAGTACGGGTAACTATTGGGATGACAGCATCGATGAAGCGGATGTTGAACTGCTGACCGAATACAAACGGGTTGGCGGCAATCTCATTATTGAAGGCGCGTCCATTGCTTTTGACTGGGATCACACCGACTTCTTAAGTGATGTGGTTCATGCTGACTACCTCGGCTTTGCGGAACAAAAAGATATCGAATTGGCATTATCCGACCATCCCATTGCCGATGATTTTGAAGAAGGCGCGGTCATTTCTTTTACAGTTAAGACATCTACTGATGAAAATGAAGAGATACTCCCCGTAGACGTAGTCAGGCATACGCCCGACTCACGAGTCATTTTCCAGCGCGGACCCGAAAGTGAGGGCAAGGGTGCGCCCTCCGCCATAGCCTACGAAGATGATCGGGTTAAAATCGCTTACTTTGCCTTCCCTGTCTATTTGGTGGCCTCAGAAGAATCACGGGACTTGCTGATCAGTAATACCGTTGATTGGTTTACCAAGAAAGCACTCGATTTACCGGATCTCGACGATTACGAACCGTTCGAGGGGGACGGTTTCGGCAAAAAAGAACAATCTGAGCCATCAGGAGAAGAACCGCCGGCCGAAGGAGAAGGAAATGGCGGGCAGGGCAACGGCGATAGCGGAGAAGATCAAGGTAGCAATAACGAGGAAGGCAACGAGGGCGAAAACAGCAACGAAGGACAAAATTGAGGCAGCAGAATAGCCGTAGCCGGGGGATTGGCCCAGCATAGCCGGACCGCAAGGGGGTAGCTCCCCCCAAACTCTCCCCGTTTTCCCTGCTGAAAGAACGATGCCTTGCATCGTCGAGTGCTGTTAACAAGATGCTTACTTGTGGGATGCAAGCAGGCATCTTGCCTTACAAAGTTCTAGTCAACAAAAAAGGAGGAGAAAATTACTCATATGAAGCAAACTAAAAGTTTTCAAAAGCCGTTGTTGCTTGTCTCCCTAATTTTGCTTGTAGGGCTTGTGGCAGCGCAGTGCGGAGCCGCTCCCGTCGATGCGCCGGCACCTGCGCCTCCCCAAGAAGAAGCGCAGGCCGCCGTAGAGGAGGAACCCGTCGCCCAGGAAGAAGCGTCGACTACGGAAGAGGAAGAACCCGTCGCCGCGGAAGAAGCTGAAAATGATCAAAAAGTGATCACCGAGGTCGTCGAAGAATCGCAAGCGGCCAAGTCGAGAGAACTGGAAGCCGGCATTACGGTGGTTACTGACGAAGAAGTTGCAAGTCCACGCACCAAGCTCGGGGGGGAGTATCGTGACGTAGCCACTTCCGATGCCGTCAGCTTCCACCCGTATCAGACAACCGATACGGCTTCCAGCGGCTATCAAGGCTTGGTGTATACCGGCGGGCTGCTCCGGCTGGATGAGAACACGCTTGAATATGTCCCCAATATGGCCGAAAGTTACTCCATTTCTGAGGATGGACTGACCTTTACCTTTACTCTACGCCAGGGTCTGGTGTGGAGCGACGGGGAACCGATTACGGCCAAAGATTTTGAATGGACTTACGATCAGGTTACTAAACCGGAGAACGAATTCCCTTACCTTTCCCAGCTTGACTTTATCACCTCTTACCAGGCGCTCGATGATTATACCCTTGAGATCAAGATTGATGAGGTCTATGCTCCGGCGCTGGGCCAGATGTCCGGGTTGATCAGCCCGCTGCCCCAGCACGTCTGGGAAAATTTGGACTGGAGTGATCCCGAGGCAAATTCCGAAATCAACAGCCCCACTGTAGTCTCCGGTCCGTACAAATTGGAGGAGTGGAAACGGGATCAATTTGCTATTTTTGAGGCTAACGAAAACTACTGGTATCATGGCACGC
>JBFGLD010000743.1:0-4013 GCA_041576335.1 Anaerolineae bacterium
CAATGTAAACATAGAGTGGATTGATGATGAACGTACCAACAAAAATCAGGGGAATGACAAGGCGGAGGAATCTTGTTTTGATAAATTTTCCCGGTCTAGCAGGACCTTTAGACAAAACGATCGCTGCCCCTGACAGGATGAAAAACGGCGGCATAACCCAAAGAAGACTGAAATCCCTAAAAGCCGACAGAACAGGGCTTCGAATGGTGTTAACAACAACGGTGGTGTGGTAATCGAAAATTTTACCGCAATGAATCAAGAATACTAACAGAATGGCAAAGACCCGTAACCAGTCAAGAAAATATAACCGATCTCGTCGAGGTGTTTTGCCGTTCTCGGTAAAAGTGGATGGTCGATTTTGCGTAATAAATTCTCCCTCTCTAAAACGTGCACCTGTGCGGATGTCTGGTATGACCGGCTCCGATGTAGGTGCTCCTGGTTTAAGCGCATTTACTGCGGTCTTTTTGTGGGCATTCATTTTAGCTTCTCCTACACTAAGTACAGGATTGCGTAAATCTATTCCGAGCTATTTAACTTTAACCTTCGGTATTTTGAGGCAAAAGTGTCTGTAGAACTCGGAACGCTTCTGTGCAATCCTGTACTTAGTTAATTGGAGATAGAGCTTCTATCATCCCTACCCTCAGTGTAGCAAAAAAGGCTTCTCTTATAATCAGCTAGAAGGTGGATGTGCGATACACAAACAGGACCGCCTACAAGACAGCCCTCCTCCACATTCGTTGTAGGATTTCTACAACAATTGTTGTAGTTGAGGCTACCTAGCAAGGTAGCCTGATCGATCACGTACGCTGCCACTAATTCGCTATTCGTCAGTATTTTCTTCCACCCTAAAGCCAACCGGCAATTTCAAGAAGTAAACCGGCAGCAGTCATTGAAAGCCAGCCGGCGAGGTAACTAGGACATCAATTTCTAATTTTCGGAATGAACATCGGTGTTTTGTTTCGATACGCTAGATATTCTTCTCCCAGCCGCTTAACAAGTTCCGGTTCTTCAATCGCTTTTAATTCCCATATGTTCACAAGAATAAATAATGGCGTGAAGATGAATGTGAGCGATATCGACCCAAGCATCAGGCCTATGCCAAATAATAGACTGTATATTCCGGTCAACATCGGGTTTCTTGTATACGCGTACGGCCCGGTGGTAACCAACCGGGGTGGTGGATTGACAGGCACAGGTGTTCCCTTGGCTTTCAGAAAGTGGATAATTGACCAACCCGTCACCAATAGGCCAATCACCAGCATCGGCGTAGAAATGTAAATACTGGTGGGCCTTGGGACAATAATGGGGAGCGCTAACCATTTGTCGAAGGCGAGTGATGCTCCAACGAATATCATTGTAAAAAAGGCAAAGACAACCGCTCCCACAGGGGTGAGTAGCGTTCTAGCTCTCTTTGTGCCTGTGGCTAACTTGTAGAGGAATTCAATCCATCTGGCTTTAATGACCATATTCATGCACCTTTAAATCACGATTTCTAGCCTAAGGTGAGAATTCGATAACTCACTCAATCCCAAGCGGCGCTCCTGGTTCACTTCTTCGTATCAATATATCTGAAGTCGCAACAAGAGCCGCCCTCGGCGATGACTTGAGTACGCTCGAAGACTATGCCTGACGGCAAATATTTCTGTATATGAAAATCACCCTGACACAAGTAGGGCCCTATTTCTGGCGCGCCCATCCGGGTCAGAAAATTGAATACGCCGCAGCGTACGACATTGATGCCGTAGAACAAATCGCCGGATGGCGGAATAAACTCGAATTTTGATCCGTCTAGCTCATCGGCGCGGTTGGCATCCGCGATCATTCTACGCCGGAAGGGAAGATGAAGCCTGCGGTTGGCATAAATCGCGCGGACGATCCAGCGCTCAAATTGGCCGTCCATCCAGTTATTAACATAAGGCTCGATGAGTTCGATAGCCTCGGA
Organism: Anaerolineae bacterium; assembly: GCA_041576335.1. GTDB lineage: Bacteria > Chloroflexota > Anaerolineae > 4572-78 > J111 > JANQQF01. The sequence goes on from JBFGLD010000743.1 coordinate 1,943, forward strand.
CTGCGGCATTTGGGAGCATAATGCTCGATAGAAGGCCAAGGTATCTACGGCGATCTTGAGCAGCATCTGGTTGGTAGACGACTTTAAGGCAGGAACTTCCGGAGCTAATTCTTGATAATTTGCTTTCATTTTGTCCAAAAGAGTCTGGGCTTTTTGCCTATCGAAATGTGAGTCCAGCACTGGTCTGGCAAATCTCAACGCTCTGTCAATCTGTTTGTTTGTGATCATTTTGAATCTCCACCTTGCCCCGAGGCTGTGTCCGCTCCAGTGAATTGTTATGCGGCGACCTGCCTCAATGTCACGCCCTCCGGCCAGGATGAGATAGATGTTATCTTCAGGCAAGCAACATCGTCAGTAACCTACAAACGCTTTCCGGGTGAAAACCAGCGGCATCCCGGTGGCAAGCGCCACGACGATGTTGAAAATAACATTGAAAGAGACGCCATACTGCCAGGAAATCCAGGTATCCAGCACAAACCAGACCCCCAACCCCACGACCAAGCAGTTCCAGGCCCATTTCTCGCGTTGCTTGAAGGGTATGTGGGCGATGAATGTTAGGAAGATGCCCCACCCGGCGATGGTTGCGCCCCAGACGCCGTAGAGCCAACTCTGGAAGGAGGTCACACCCTCTGGGAGGGGAGTGGAACTCCAAAAGGCCGGATCAATCTGTCGGTTGAACAAATCGAAGAGCAAGGTCTGATTGAAGAAAGCCATAAACAGGCCAAACGCGGTGATCCCCAAACTGACGATTAAGAGCCATTTTTGCCAGAAAGTAAAACGATTCATAATGATTCTCTTCAATTTCGAGCTCACGCGCCGCGCCAACTTGGCGATATTTGGGCGCTGCCTTCGGAAAGAGGCGGCACTGCCGGATCGATGTAGGTGTACAGGCGGTCCATCGCCGGGGTGGGCACGGACGTGGTTTGGGCCAAGGTTCTGAATTCGGCGGCGAGATGTTTGAACTCGTCGCGAGCAGCGTTAGCGTGTCCGGCTATTTCAATTTCAGCCGTTTTGGTGTTGAAGAGTCGTCGCATAAGAGCAACCAGAATGGGCTCAGGGATCCAATCGAAAATCTTGTGACTGGCCGGGGTGATGGGTACGCCCAATGCCCGTAAAACTCTGTAGCCCTCTCGAATGGCGCGAACCACCAGCACCAGCCCGTCGCGAGTGCGGACCAACCGGTAGTTGTCGCCTCCGGCCAGGTAGATGGCATGGGCCACCGGACCGACCTCCACGAAGTGAGTTTTGAGCCAGGCATCCATATGGGGGCTGATAGCCACCGAGAATCCCGCTGCCTTGAAGGCGTCAGTAATCTGCTGCATGCGAGGCGTGGGGCGTCCATCCAACTCACCAATGGTGGTTGGGCCACTTGAGGCAATTTTGGTAATGATAACATACCCCTCTCGATAGCCACCAACCCGGGCAAAACCCAACAAAACCCGCTCACAGCCCAGGGCCTCGACCATTTCGTCTGGCCCGGCAGCGTTGTTGCCCATAAACAGGACGTTGGGGGTATGCCGGTTGGCCGCCAGCGTTGGCAAAATAGCCGAAACGTGATTCTTGCGCATCAACACGACCACTAGGTCTTAGGCGTCATCCGGGGCAAGCTGTTCTACCACATTTACACAGGTGGTGGTACGCTGCCCGGTGTCCCCATCTTCCAGAACGATGCCGTGCTCGCGGATGTCGGCCAGACGTTGACCCCGGGCCAAAATCGAGACCTCTTGCCTGGCCTCTTGCAGCCGGGCGGCGTATAAACTGCCTAATACACCCGCACCATAAAATAAGATTCTCATTTCTGTTACTCCTTTCATCAAGATCGTCGGGGAACCAGCGTATCCAGCACCTCCGCCATATGATCCATATGCCAAAGATGTCCGGCGTTGGGAATGAATGTCGCCTGGCAATTGGGGAGCGTCTCTGCCAGGTAACGCGCCTGGGTGTCGGGGACGCTGGTGTCGTTTTCGCCCTGCCAGAGATAGACCCTTACCCTGATCTGCTCCAGCGGGATCCCCCAAGGGAGGGCGTGATGCAGAACTACATCATCACCATAAGCCCGTCCTCTATCGGC
>JBFGLD010000744.1:0-4009 GCA_041576335.1 Anaerolineae bacterium
CTTCGATCCCGACCCGGCGCAGCAAGCCGATCGAGCGAGCCGCAATCGATTGGTGAACGCCCAACAAAATATCTTCAATCTTTTTGCCCTTACCTAACCATGACAGCACCTCCGACTCGGCAAAAACCGTGCAGGTCGTACTGATCTTGACCGGCCTCTCGCCGCGCAGCGCGGTGGGACCCAGTTCACTCAACGGGATCTCTAAGGCCGTGGAGGCGGCCCCCAAAAAACGCCCGGTGCCCGCAGCACACTTATCATTCATGCAAAAGTCGAAAATCTCCCCCGAAGGGGCTACCCGGATCGCTTTGGTATCCTGCCCCCCCATATCGACCACGGTGCGGGTGTTGGGGAACATATGAGCCGCGCCACGCCCGTGGCAGCTGATCTCGGTCACCTGGGTATTGCCAAAAGTAACCTTATAGCGGCCGTAGCCCGTGCCAACGACATACTCTACCTCCTCCTCTTGCAGGTCTCCCCGGCGCAGCGCTTCGTGGAAGGCTTTTTCGGCGGCTTTAATCACATTGGCGCCGGTGTCGGTTAAAGACCGGCTCACAATTTCTTTAGCTTCGTTAATAATAACAGCTTTGGTTTGCGTAGAACCCACGTCCACGCCCGCTGCATAGGCCATTTGGCACCTCCTTAAAATTGAAAGAACCTCTAAAATCAGGCTGCAATCGCAGCCTGCTGCTTGCGTGCGGCTAATCCCTCAAAGAACGCATCGATCCGGTTTTTGAGCTGGGCCTCAGACACAACCCGCCGGTCCATCATATCCGACTCGATAAATAGGCTGGAAATATCTCGCGCCGCCATTAATGAGCGCCGGTTATCGGCCAGGCCGGTCGAAACCGTACGGCAGCTCTTGATCGGATGGTAGACAACCCCATCGGCCTGGTAGGTATCAATCATATCGACCAAAATCTGATCCTGATAGAACATGCTGTCCATGGCGTCTCGAACACTGATTAAGATACCTTCGGCCAGGCTTTCCAGGGGATGGTTGAGATCGTATTCAAACCCCAAATTGGTGCCACCCGAGGCAAACCATAGGTAGGTCGAGTTGATAAACGTACCGCCCCACTCGGTGAACATCTCGTTAAAGCGGCGGAAGATGGGATAGCAGGGCACCCCCACAAACAGGAGACGGTATTGTTCATTGGTCAAGGTGCCGATACCGTTGGTCGATTTATATTCCATCTCTTCGACCAGCCTTTCAAAGTATCGGGCGCCTTCCGCCGTGCCCCGAAAACCGTTAGCAACCCCCAAGTAGATCGTGCCGTCAGTTAGCGCGCTGAAGACCGAGGGGCGACTTCGATTGAGCTCCAGCACCCGCTTCCAACTGCGGCTCATCGCGTTGGCGTATTTCAGCGTCTCGCGCAGCCGGTCGATATCAAATTTGACCCCGGACACCTCTTCGCATAACTCGATCAGTTCGTTAACTTGAGCAGCCACGTAGCGCCGGTCATTTTCAAAATCGGGATCGCCGGCCCAGGTCTGGGTGCCGGCTGCGCGGGTGCCCGGCACATCCATAGTAAAGATGGGAATGTGGTACATGCGCTCCCAGATTTCAGCCCACTTAATATAAGTGTTGCAGGCGTTAGTGTACACGGCCAGAGCCGGCTTGGGGATGCGTCCCATGGGATGCTGCCCGCCGCGCCGCTGCACCGCAACGTCGGCTTTAACGTAGCCGCAAATATCCGGCGAGTAGCCGTAATCCTCGGCTTCATTCAGATACTCGTGAGCAACACGGCGGACAGCGGTTTGGAGCGAGTTAATTTCCGGAAAGACGACCGGCAGATCAAACACGCGCAGAATTTCGGCCATGCTGCCCATCACAAAAACATAGGCCGCCGCTCCGTCCTGATCGGCCGTCTCATTCAAGCCGTTAAACCACTGCCGGAACAGGTCAGCACCTTCCTTGTTGCCGCGCCCCACAATGGAGCCGTTAGGCTGCTTTTCACTCATTGGATTAGCCCCCTTTTCCCGATTCAACTAAAGAGAATATTTTCGACAAAGGTTTCCAGTTGGATCTCCATATGATCGAAACTGGTCATATTTTCTTCAAATTCGCTCACAAAGTAAGGGATGTTTTGCTGGTCCAACGTGTGGGTATAAGCAACCTGTTCCTCTAAGCCCGGCTCGCACATCTTGGCCGCGGTAACAATGGCCGCTTCGGCCCCGGCGTTTCTAATTCGCTGCAGCAGCATCTCTTCTTTGGGTTTGCGCAGATCGTGCTGGACAGGGCTATACGAAGATTTCTCCAGATAAGCCTCGGCCAAGTTGTAAAGCGGATCGCCCTCAGTGTGAACATCCTCCAAAATCCAGCGCAGGCCTATGAACAAATCGTCATCAACCACGTAGCAGGATTGGCTAATGGTGCGAATTAAATCCAGGGGTGGTTGTTCGCAGAAACCACCCTCAAATACCACCCGGATTTTGTCTTGCGGCTTGGCCGATCGCTGCCGGATAAGCGGCAAGATAGTTCGCAGCAGGTCGTTGTGCTCTTCCCTGGGGATCAAGCCGCCTACGGCAACCACTACATAAGCCTCGTCGGCTGAAACGAGCCAGGGCGAGTCTCGCTTGATGGCGTACAATTCGCGCAGCAGGGCCCGATTCTCATTAAACAGGTTGATAGAGCGGCGCAAGTCGTCGTCGCCGATGGAGCGACCGGCAATCTCTTCGATGTTGCGCTTTAGCCGATCATACTCGCCCCGGAGGTAAGCGGGCGCGTGCCGCGAGTTGGCATTCTGGGGCAGGTACAGAATCTGGCAGGGGTAAGCGAAGTTGCGTCCCCAGACCGCGGCCAAATTGCGGGCCGCGTCGCAAATGGGGTGCGTCACGAACATTTCAAACTCAACCCGTTTACTCAGAGCCAATTCCAGCGAGGTCTTCAGGATCGAGCACAAGTACGAGCCAAAGCGCGAGTCGGCCCGGACCGCCTCGATGGGTGCGCCGCGAACCTTAAACGGAAGCATACCGGCGGCGTGAACAATTTCCTCGGGAAAATAGACCTGAAAGTGGCCTACAACCTTGCCCCCGGCCTCGCGCCAGCGGCGCACCGTCGGGAAATTCATATCTTCCAGCAGTTCCCGGCTTTCGTACAAGATCTCTTCTAGCGGCTGATCCCGCCATTCGGGAAAAATCTGTGATGTCATAACAAACTCCTTTACCTGATACCCTCGCTTAGCGACGCGCCGCACACCCCGCAGTAATCAAATTCGGCCGGGATGGCTTTCGCCCCGCAGCTGGAGCAACTCTTTGAGTATGGGCCCCACTTAAATTCGCTCGATTTTCCGGCGGCGGCCTTCTCACGGAGCCCGACATAATCGGCGGGCCGCTTTTCGACAAAGGCCTGCATGCCTTCCAACGGTTCCCAGGAGGCGTAATGAATCGACAGCCAATCGCGGGCGTGACCGATAGTTTGGTGCCAGGCCAAATCCTTCCAGAAGTTGACGTTTTGCTTGGTATAGCGCGTGCATTCGGGGAATTTGCGAACCAGCTTTTGCACGAGCACATCGACGGCCGCGTCGAGTTGGCTAAGGTTAAGGGCGAAGCCATCTTCGCCTTTTTGCGCTTTTTTGATCTGCTCAGGCGAGGCCCGCTCGATAAAATCACCATCTTTGGTCACCGAAGGCGCCACTCGATTAACCAAACCCCACTCCAGGGCTTGATAGGCCGGGATCCGTTCGTTAAGGAGTAGAATTTCCCGGGCCCGCCGGTCGCCGACGGTGACCGGCAGCCACTGGGTTGAACCGCCACAGGCGACGCTGCCCACATTGGTGCCAACCTGGGCAATGAAGGCGTGCTCGGCCATGACCGACAGGTCACAAGCCAGTTGGCTCTCATTGCCGCCACCTACGGCCATCCCGTTGAGGCGGGCGATTACCGGCTTGCCGCAATTGAGGATGCTTTCGATATAAGCCTTAAACAGGCCCATATATTTCCAATAATCGCGGGGAACCTGGGTGTAGCTGGCTTCGTACTCCTTTACATCGCCGCCGGTGCAAAAGGC
>JBFGLD010000745.1:0-4009 GCA_041576335.1 Anaerolineae bacterium
ACAAACAAGTAACCGGGATGCAGCAGGAATTCGTTAATGCTTGGTTTGAGCTTCTCAGGCAAACCAAGTTCTCTGAATTTCCATTTGCATATTTCAAGGAACAGCCGGCGAAACAAAAGGTGGCTGCAAAAGCGTAGCCAACGATGTTGAATAGGGCCCCGCTTAAAAGCGGGGCTTTTTTATTATGGGGCCAATGGCGGCCGTCTGAGCACTGAAAAGCTCGACCAATCTGGAGTAACCCTGGCCTCGGCCGGCCCTTTAAAGGCGAGCCGGTCCGCCAATTTTTTGGGGAGACCGGGTGCACGTGCCGTATCGATTGGCACGACATCCCAACTTTGTTGTTCGGTTGCGAGGTTGGCTGCGAGACAATTCTTCGTTGAAGTGGTGCAGCAATCGTGCTATACTTGTTAAAACTCAAGCTTGGTTTTTGTTTCGGAGGGACGTATGGTTGTGACTCACGAGATTCAACTTTCGACAAAGGGATTCTGCGATTTTCATAATATTACTGAAGCCGTGGCCGAGGCAGTCCGCGCCAGCGGCTTGACGAACGGGCTGGCAACGGTTTTTACGCCAAGCGCCACGAGTGCTATTACTACGGTTGAATATGAAAGTGGGATGTTGGCCGATTTCGAAGCCTTTTTAGAGCGCATAGCCGCCCAGGCATGGGAATATAAACATAACGAGAGGTGGCACGACGGCAACGGATTCTCTCATGTACGGGCCGCCTTGCTCGGTCCGTCGCTGGCCGTGCCTTTTGTGGCAGGTCGGCTTGCGTTGGGGACCTGGCAGGAAATCGCCTTTATCGATTTTGACAACCGCTCTCGTTCACGACGGATCATCGTGCAGATAATCGGGGAGTCGTAACCGGCTCGAAGTCTGCCCGCGCAGTCTCTAGCGACGCTCGTTGTCAGACCGTAAATCGGGCTGAGGGTATCCCCACTTCGCCGGAATGACCGCTATGGCTCCTTGAAGTGGGGCGCACCGGGTTGAATCGTTTGCGTGGATTGGTCGGTCGTCGGGATGGTAACCGGGCGACGTGTCGATTCGCGATTCAGCAGAAGGTAAGAGGCGCCGGTTGAGGGCGCGAAGAAGGGTAAGGGGAGGGCGGTCAGCCGGCCTTCAACATGGAATTTGTGAAGGTTAATGACGTGGCGCAAAGACATCCCAAAGGGGTCGGCTTGCGCTACTTTCACGTCAAATCTTGGCCTACTTGTTAAGCCACGGCTACAAGCGGCGCTGGAGGGCCACTACGGCTCTTATTTACGCGCACTATCTCTAAGTAGAGCGTAAATTTCTTCCAACAATTCATCCTCGGTAAAAGGCTTGGCCAGAAAGTGAGTTATACCCATCTGAGATGCCTTACTCAGATGAAGGGAGTCGGCCCAAGCAGTTACCATCATGACCGGAATATTTTTTGTGTCGGGGTTTTCCTGAATTTTTTCGTATATTTCAAAGCCATTCATAGCCGGCAGCAGGATATCAAGGATAATAAAATCTATCTGCTGTTCCTTTAATTTCTTTAATGCCGTAACCCCGTTGGCTGCGGTTATTACCTCAAAGCCAATCTCGCTAAGCATCTCCAAGAACACCTGCCCCATGAACCGGTCGTCTTCGATGACCAGGACGTTCCGGTTTTCCTCAAAATATTCCAGCGCGCCGTCAGGAATTAAATCCACTTCAAAGCCAGAACTCATCACGGTCTCCTTAACTTTAAATAGTGTTCTGCTGCAAATTCAAAATATTACAAGCTTTAGGTATTTTATGAAAATAGTATTCCGAAATTTGGGAACTCTTATTTCTGTTTGTTCTTATCCCGGCGTTTTTTCTTTCGCCACTTCGCTCGCATAGCCCTAATTAAGTAATAGGGAATAATGGGCCAGGCAAGGGGCAAAACGCTGTTGACCTGGATGATGGCCGAGTCGGTGCCCACACCGCCGTCATCATCTGTCACCCGCACCGTTACGGTATAACTGCCGGTGGCAGTGAAGACGACGGTCGTCACCCGGCCGGGCGTCTCATAGGTGCCGTTGTCGTCAAGGTCCCAACCGTAGGTGAGCGTATCGGATGGTACATCGGTGGCGCTTCCGGTCAGTGTTACAGTAATGCCTATTGTTGTGCTGTACGGTCCCCCGGCATTAGCCACCGGCGGCCGGTTTTGGATGGTCAGGGCACGACGTGCCGTGCCAACGCCGCCGTCGTCATCATTAACCCTGAGGGTCGCCGTATAAACCCCGTTGTCAGGATAAACGTGCGTGATTGTCACCCGGGTGGTGCTGGTAATAGCACTACCGTCACCGAAATCCCAGGCATAAGTGAGAGGGTCGGACGGACCTGCCGGATCGCTGGACGAACTGCTGTCAAATCGAATGGGTATGCCCTCGCGAAATGGCGCTGCGGTTGTCGTAAACGCGGCCGTAGGTGCGACATTCGTGATGGTAACCGGGATCGTGGTGGTTACCAACCCGCCATCGCCGTCTCTGACGGTCAGAGCTACGACGTAGAGGTTGTCATCACTGTACAAGTGAGTCACAGGGGTGCCATTTCCCAGAGGAGTCCCGTCGGCAAAATCCCACTCATAAGTCAGTACATCGGTGACGCCAGGGTCTGTTGCGGCGGCATCGAAGTTGACGGTGCTTCCTTCGGGGGCCAGATTTGGAGTGGCGTTAGCACTGAGGATAGCTGGAGGCTGGTTATTAACTGTCACGCTTGCGATATCGGTATCCGTGCCGCCACGGCCGTCATCAACGTCAAGCGTAGCGGTATAAACGCCTTCATCAGCGTAGGTGTGCCTAACCGTTACGCTGGTGGTGATAACACCAGGGCTGCCGTCGCCAAAATTCCAACGGTAAGTCAGAACATCCGGAGGCGTACTGGGGTCTGTCGTGCCGCTGCTGTCGAGTACGATCGGGCTGCCTTCGCTTCCGGTGTAAGGCCCCCCTGCGTCGGCAAATGGCGGTCCGTTGGTAATCATAACATTGGTGGTGTCGGTTGCTGAACCCCCATCGTCGTCGCGAACGCGCAGGGTCACCGAATAGCTTCGGGCTGTAAACCAGGTATAGGTCACCGCCTGCCCGTTCAGGTCATATGTACCATCCCCGTTTACATCCCACTCGTAGGTTAGCGTATCTGACGAAACGTCGGTAGCGGTGGCTGCAGCCATGGGAACAGGCCGTCCCTCAACACCAGTGTAGGGGCCATTCGCCTTTACGTTACCAGGCGGCACATTTTTGACCGTAAGTTGGAGGGTGTCGATGCTTTCGCCGATTTGGTTTCCTCCAACCGGTGGATTTTGATAGTCGTCATCGCGCACGCGCAAGGCCACTTGGACGGTGGCCGGCCCGTCAGGGAACGTTTGGGAGACCGAAGGCCCCGGTGCCTCTGGATTGAATGTTACCCCATCATAGCTAAAGTCCCAGTCAAACGTATGGGTATCTGCCGTACCGGGGTCAGTGGCGCTGCCCACGAAGTTGAGTGAGACCCCCTCGTCGACTTCCCTGTCACCGCCAGCATCGGCCACCGGATTAGCATTCAGAATTGTAACCGCAACTGAGTCGCTGCTGGCGGCACCGCTGTCGTCCGTGACCGTTAAAGTTGCACTGTAAACTCTGTTATCAGCATAACTGTGGGTCACATCCACTCCCTGGGCGCTGTTTCCGTCACCAAAATTCCAATTAAAGGAAAGAACATCTAAATTACCCGGATCCGTAGAGTCCTGTCCGCTAAAATATACGGCGGATCCCTCGAACCGGGCTCCGTCCGGCCCGAGAGCCACGGCAATTGGTGGCTCGTTAAACGCCGAAACTGCTGTGGTCGTCAAGGTTCTGCCGCCGTCTTTATCCGTAACTCGAATTCCAACATCGTAGTCACCCTGATTATCCCATATGTGGGACACGGTTGGCGGCTGGTTTACATCATCAAAACTGCCATCATTATCCCAGTCGAATGCATATGACAGCGTGTCCGGCGCTACGTCGGTTGCGCTGACAGTCAGGGTCATGGGCGATCCTTC
>JBFGLD010000746.1:0-4005 GCA_041576335.1 Anaerolineae bacterium
GTTGTGGACACGGTGGTGACAAGTCCCGGCGCTGATGACCGGGGGAGAGACCCGTTGTTGGTTGTTGCCGAGAGGGACGGGCTCCTCACCATAGACCAACGTGACGTTGCCGGCGAGCCGCTCGCAGTAAACAGGGTTCAGCTAACGGATAACTTCGCAGCCTACGTTGAACAGAAGATTTTTACGATGAACGCGGCGCATGCCGCAACGGCTTATCTGGGATACCTGAAAGGGTATGAATTCATCCACGAAGCTCTGGCCGATCCGGAAATACGCCGGGTAGTTTCAGGCGCAGTGCGCGAGGCCAGTGCAGCCCTGATCAAAAGACACAGTCTCGAACCTGGCCGGCAAGAACAGTATGCCGGCAGAGTCTTAAGACGATTCGGAAATAGGGCCTTACCCGATCCCATAATCCGGGTTGCCAGGGAACCTAAGCGAAAGCTAGCACCCACCGATCGACTGGTTAAACCGGCCGTGCTGGCGTTGAAAGCCGGGGTCAGGCCTATCTGCCTGGCAACGGGAATTGCCGCGGCCCTGTTATACAACAACCCGGATGACGCCCAAGCGATGGAGTTGGCAGCGGAACTTAAGGACGAAGGTATTGACAAAGTTTTAGAAAATGTTTGCGGCTTGGCCGCCGGCGAACGCCTGGCAGACCTGGTCAAGGAAAAAATCTCGGACATCAGTTTATGGTCGCCGCTGGCGGTTTGATCCCGTGGCACATCCGGTTCTTCAAGCGGGTCCGAAAAATAACCGTTTCTCCTATGGCGGATGCTCGCTCGATTCTATCGCGCATGCGTTGTAGGCCGGCCTGGTATGCCTCCTCCGTCAACAGAATCAACTGGGAACAGGCCTCTTTCTGGATATGATAATTGTCAAAAATATCTTCCCCAACTACGTCACTGCGAATATGTTGGACAATGGGACTGCTGATCTTGTAAAAACCGGCCTGACGCAGCATCGCTTCCTGGTCGACCAGGGCCGGAAAGCGTTTGAGATCGGTTTCGTACGTGCCGTCAAAATATTCATAAATCGGCCAATCCTGCCACCCGCACTCGCGTGGATCAAAATTTACGATGGCAAAAGCACCCCCAGGCCGGAGAATGTTGTAGGCGGCTTGGACGACGTGGGCTTTACGGTAGAAATGGTGAAAAGCGTGAGCACAATAGACCAGATCGAAGCTGCCTGTTTGAAAGGGAAGTCGTGGCGCCAAGGCTTGCACTAAGCGATAATGGGAATCAAGACGGCGAGCCTGGGCTAACATGCCGGCCGAAAGATCGAGTCCCCAGGCGATGGCAGCAGGTCGCAATCCATCAGCCACACCCTGCAGCGAGCGCCCAGTGCCGCAGCCCAAGTCTAGGATGCGCCGTGCCTTCACCTGTTGGGCCAGGTGGTGTAAAGCCGACGTCACGCCCATCAGATAGCTACCCCGGACACGCCGGTCATAGTCAGGCGCTACTTTATCGTAGTCAATTTGCAGGGGGCATGACGTTTACCGAAACACATCCGTCTCTTTAGGGCGTAATACATCGGCGGCTTTGGCTTGCTCATCGAATTCAAAGGGTAAGCCGCGAGCAACCACCACCGGATTGCCTTCGGCCGCCTGGCCCATCAGCAAGCTGGCTGCCCCGGCCAGTTGGTCGGTCAAACCGACCTCGGTAATTTGCAGCGGCAGGCCGAACAGATCGGGCCGGCCGCGCAGATCCTGCACCGGGGCCAGCCCGCTGAGACCAATAACCACCCCAACGGTCCCTTTTCGCCAGGGCCGCCCGTGGCTGTCGATGATTAAGACGGGCGGATATGCGCCGGTTAGTGCGGCTAAGTGCTGCCGGATCGATCGGGCAGAAGCATCCGGATCTTTTGGCAAGCGCAGCAAAAGGCCGGGCTCGTCGCTTACATTTGAGTGATCAATGCCGGCATTGGCGCTGATAAAACCTAACTTGTGCTCCACAATCAACAGCTGTTTCTGAGCGCGAATTACCTCTGCCGTGTCCCACAGGATGACCTCTATCTGAGCCGCCGGTTTCCCCGTAATTTGGGCCAATTCGAGCGCCCGTGCCGAAGGCGTCACCTCTGCCAGCCGGACAAAGCACCCCTCCGCCTTGGATACAACTTTTTGAGCGACAATGACGATGTCCTGGTTGGTCAAAGTCAGCCCGACCCCTTGCACTGCTTCAAAAATGATCACGGCCAGGTTGTCGCCGGGCTGAATCAGGGGGATGTCAGGCAGAGAGATAAACCGCAAACTGTTTCCCATTGCTCAATTTCGCGGCTTGGTCAAGATATGTACCGCGCACTACCTTTCAGGTCATCATACATCAGGCTTGATTCTTGGGCGAATTGACCACAACAGCGCTATGGCCGGCGGCACAATCAGCAGCGGCACGCCGATGAGGTGGCCCACAAAGTGATTGTGCAACAAATAGGGATACCAGACACGAATCGTCTCGAAGTAGGGAATAATCAACAGGGCCGTGATTGAAAATACCGTGGTAGCGATCAGGGGTCTCTGATCCGGCAGCAGCAGTACGGCCAGCGGTGCAAACCACAACAAATACCAGGCGTGAAAGACCGGCGCAACCAGGAGAACGTACCAAAATAGGCTAAAAAAAGATTGGGAGATGGGCAGGCTGGGAGTTGGGCTAGGCTGCTGCGGCTCTCGGTCAAGGGCCACCGTTTGAGGGCGGACGACCGCTTTGAGACTTGGCCACAGGATATATAGGTAAACCAATACAAATCCGCCCGCAATAAGATTGCGCGAGACGTCGAAGGCGGTATTGGTGCCTACCGAGTCTCTGAAGCCAAGCACGAGGAGAGCCAGCAGCGAGCGGCCGGCCTGGCTGCCGGCGCTCAACACCGCCCAATCGTCCCAACCGGGCCACAATGGACGCATCGACAGGACGACCAAAACGGCAATGATCAGACCATAGAGTGCTATCGACGCAGTCCGGCGCAGCCACCTTGGTTGGGTTAAGCTCATACTTAGCAAGAAAAATGGCACGATGATAATCGTTACAAATTTGACCAAGATGGAAAGGGCCAAAAAAAGGCAAATGAGGCCTGCCAAAAATGCAGATTTCCAGCTGCTCAGCAGATGAGGATTTTCCTGCCTTATGACGAAGACCCAGATAGCGACCAGCAGGAAAAAGGTCATGACAATGTCATTGTGCCCGTTTTGAACGCTCTCCAACAATATGAGTGGATTCCAAGCAAAGGCGACAGTACCGGCAGTAACCCACTGCGGGGCCAGCTGCCGTAGAATCTTGTAGACCAACCACACGCAGCCGAGATAGAATGAGGCCAACAAGATTTTGAGCGCCAGCAGTTGAGACAAAAAATCACCGCCGCCGGCATAAAAGGCTCCTAACGACAGCCACTCCCACACCGGTCCGTAAGGCGAGGGAGCATCCACCCACTCGGCGGCCAGGCCCAGCCAGGGGTCGCTGACAGGCAGTGTTTCAGGGGCGGTGGCCAGCGGGTTAAGGCCGTATAACGCCCAGCCCCGGGTGCGGATGGCGTAAATAAACAGGTCGATGGCTGTTAGCGGATAGGCAAAAATGGAAATTGCAGCCAGCGCGGTGCTGCTGAGAAATATGAAATGACCTTTGACTGTCGATCGTCGATCGTCGATCGATGGCATGGCGATCCGGAAAGCGGACACATACAGCCAAAACAAAACGCCGATCCCAACAACATAGGCAATCAAACCGCTCTGCGAATAGTGGGTTAGCTTGGTGTAATCTACCGGAGGAATGGTGTTGAAATATCCGGTTAAAGGAAAGCGAAGCGTGAACACGAACAAATAAATAAGTCCGCTCAGGCCGGATATAATCGTTAGCTGAGCGGACGGATTTTTTGCGATGAGATTGTTGAGGAACGTGATCTTACTTGCCAGGTTCAATTTTATGTAAAAATGTCTCCTACACGACACGAGCAGCCAGGCATAACCTCTTCGCCGCTTCGAACATCTGCCTCTTGCACTGTTTTGGCCGTACCATCGGGATA
>JBFGLD010000747.1:0-4005 GCA_041576335.1 Anaerolineae bacterium
GGACGAAGCTGAATTCGAAACGCAGCAAATGCTGGATGCCTATACCGATTTTGCGGTCAATGAGGCGGCGGTGCCGGTCATCCCCGGCGAAAAATCGGTTCTAGAACGCTTTGCCGGGGCCGATCGAACGTTGACGATCGAGGCCATGATGGGTGACGGGCGCGCCCTGCAGGCCGGCACATCGCATAACCTGGGCCAGAATTTCGCCAAAGCTTTTGATATCAAATACCTCGATACCAACAACACCCTGCAATATTGTTGGACCACTTCGTGGGGTTTGAGCACCCGCTTCGTCGGTGCGATCATTATGGTCCACGGCGATGATCAAGGCTTGATCCTGCCCCCGCGCCTGGCCCCGTACCAGGTCGTTCTGGTTCCCATTTACAAAACTGATGCTGAAAAGAGCGCGGTGCTGCCCGTAACCGAACGCATCAAGCAAGAGTTAATCGATGCCGGTGTTCGTCTAAAAGTTGACCGGCGTGAACATTTATCGCCCGGGTTTAAGTTCAACGACTGGGAACTGCGCGGCGTGCCGGTTCGCATTGAGATTGGACCCAAAGACGTAGCCAAGAACTCGGTGGCCCTGGCCCGGCGCGATCAGCCGGGTCGAGCAGGCAAACAGTTTGTCTCTCAGGATGGGTTGGTTAATACGGTGAATAACTTGCTGGACTTGGTTCAAGCAGCCCTGCTCGAGCGGGCCCGCCGCTTCCGTGACGACAACACCCAGCCGGTTAGCACCTACGCCGATTTTAAGGAAGCCGTCAAAACCGGGTTCGCCCGGGTCTGGTGGGCCGGCAGCGATGCCGAGGAGCAGCAGGTTCAGACCGAAACCAGGGCCACCCTGCGCTGCTTCCCCGGCGAACAACCGGGCGGCTCCGGAACTTGTTTCTACACCGGTCGCATGGCGGATCGGGTAGCCATCTTTGGCCGGGGCTATTAGCTTAGTCACTTAAAAAATCACAAATTCACCATGCCAAAAACAACGGTCGCAAAAATTACAACAGAAAATCGCCGCGCGCAAGCGCTTCAGGCCGCGGAACAATGTATCGAGCTGCTCAAGCGCGACTACGGAGCGAAGCGGGTCATTCTCTTCGGCTCCCTCGTCGGCCAAGGCCCTTGGCACAGCCAATCCGACATCGACCTGGCTGTAGAAGGGCTGGCTGCGGAGGATTTTTTCAAGGCTTACGGGGCCTGCGACGAGCTGCTGCCGCCGGACCTTGAATTGGATTTGGTGCCGTTGGAGGATGCCTTTCCGGAGATGAGAGCGCGAATTTTGGGGGAGGTTGAAATGCCGGATGATCCGATAATGGCCTTGAAGGCATTGGTACAAGACGAGTTGGTCGCGCTGAACCGAGTGGCGCAAGAAATGGATGAAACGTTAGCTGAGTGCAGTGAACCACCAACTCGGGTAGAACTGCGGGCGATAGCTAGCCTGCTTCACGAGTTTTACAACGGCATTGAACGTATTTTTGAGCGAGTGGCCGTTGGCCTAGACCAAAGCCTGCCGCAGGGCAGCTTCTGGCACGCCGATCTATTAACCCAGATGGCAGCCGATCAGGAGAAAGGTCGCCAGGCTGTTATTGACACATCACTACACGCGCACTTGGTTGAGTATCTCAAATTTCGGCACTTTTTCCGGCATGCCTATGGATATACCCTGGAATGGGACCGCCTGCGCTGGATGGCCGAACAACTAGGGGCAACCCTGCGGCTGCTGCGCGAACAGCTAGAAATCTTTTTTGAAAGTTTACTGAAGGAGTAGCCCAGACCCGTGCTGGAACCGATTCTGACCCCTAAACAAGAATTGCTGCTAAAGGAAGAGCGCCAGTGGCTGGCCGAACTCCAAACAATTTTGGCCAAACTTGGGGCCACCTCGGAGGACCAAGCCACCCTGACCCGCTCGATCCAACAGTTGGATGAACTGTTTCTACTGGTGATCGTCGGCGAATTCAACGCGGGCAAAAGCGCCTTTATCAACGCCTTGTTGGGTCAGCCTCTTTTGAAGGAAGGAGTTACCCCGACCACGACCCAGATCAATATCCTCAAATTTGGTGACAACAACCTGCGTGAGGTGGTGGACACCCATTTGCATCGCCTGACCGCGCCCGTCGAGATACTGCGGCACATCAATATTGTTGATACGCCCGGGACCAATGCCATCATTCGAGAGCACCAGAACATCACCGAGGAATTTGTGCCGCGTTCCGACCTGGTGTTATTTATCACCTCGGCCGACCGGCCTTTTACCGAAAGTGAACGCACCTTCCTGGCCCAAATCAAGGCTTGGGGTAAAAAGGTGGTCATGGTAATTAACAAAATCGACATTTTTGAGACGGAAGAGGAACTCAATCAAGTCGTCAAATTTGTACGTAAAAACGGAACTATCCTATTGGATATCACTCCGGACGTCTTCCCCGTCAGCGCCCGGCGGGCCCTAAGGGCCAAACAAAAGGAGGACCAGGAGCTGTGGACGGCGAGCGGCTTCGAGCCGCTGGAGCGCTTTATCCACGATACCCTCGACGAAGCCAGCCGGCTGCGCCTAAAGTTTCTCAATCCCCTGGGCATTGGCGACCGCTTGGTCAAGGAATATACTAACATCACCACCAGCCGGCTGGGGCTCCTAGCCGATGATTTCGTAACGCTGGAAAACCTGGAAGGTCAACTTGGGGTTTACCGGCAAGATATGGAGCGAGATTTCCAACTCCGGCTGTCCGACATCGAAAATGTTCTGTACGACATGGAAAAGAGGGGAGACGCTTATTTTGACGATACCATGCGTCTCCCCAATATTTTTGATTTGGTCAACAAGAAGCGAATTCGGCACGGTTTTGAAACGCAAGTTGTATCCGATACGCCGCAAAAGGTTGAACAAAAGGTAACCGATCTTATTGATTGGCTTGTTACCTCCGACTTGAGCCAGTGGCAGGCTGTCATGGCTTATTTGGAGCAACGCCAGCGCGAATACGAAGACCGCATGATCGGCAAGGTGGGGGGCAGCTTCCGGTATGATCGCGATCGCTTGATTAGCTCGGTTGGTAAAGCGGCTCAGGATGTTGTAGAAACTTATAATAAGACAACAGAAGCCCAAAAGATCGCGGAGGGGGCGCAGTTAGCCGTAGCGGGCACCGCCGCCCTCGAGATTGGCGCGGTTGGGATCGGGGCCCTGGTTACGGCCTTGGCTACCACCGCTGCGGCCGACGTGACCGGCATTGTGGCTGCCAGCGTTGTAGCAGCCTTGGGCTTGTTTGTCATCCCAGCCCGCAAGCGAGCCGCCAAAAAAGAGATGAACCAACGCGTAGCGGCGCTCCGGGGTCAGCTTACTTCTGCCCTGTCGACACAGTTTAGCAAAGAAATAAACCAAAGCCTACAACGTATTACCGAAGCGATTGCTCCCTACACCCGTTTTGTGCGAGCAGAACGGGAGAAACTTGAGAGAACCAAAGGGGAGCTGGACGAAGCCCAACGGCAGCAGGGCCGGCTCCGAACGCAGATCGAGGAACTGGTCTAAACTTGTTTAGCCATACAATCATATTGGGGAATTGAAGACACAAATTATGTTCTTAGACCAACCTCTATTACATTTCCCAAGAATGTGACAAACTATGCCGGATCGTCAAGGCCAGCATAAACACAGCCCACGTACGAACCAAATCATTCACCATTCAGAATTCGAGATTCATAATTCAAAATTACCCGCCGTACTCATTACTGGCGGCAGTGGTTATCTCGGAAGACACCTGACCGCTAAGGCCAGCGGCTCATTCGGCGTTTACACCACGTACAATTCGCGGTCCGGCCAAATCAGGGCCGGACATTCACTGCCGCTCGATGTTACTGACAGAGCGGCCGTATTGGATCTTGTAACAAGCTTAAGCCCACAAGCCGTGGTGCATACGGCCGCCGTCAATCCCGGCCGCGGCGACACCCAAACCATGATGCGAGTCAACGCCATGGGGTCCCGTTACATTGCCGAAGCCGCTATCGCCGTTGGGGCAAGGTTGGTAC
>JBFGLD010000748.1:0-4005 GCA_041576335.1 Anaerolineae bacterium
AACGCGACCCGCTGCGCCCAATGCACCTCTGAGCTGCTAACGGCGAAAAAGGCTCAGCCGGCCCTGGCTGGTTGAGAACGACAATCTGGGTAGGATTAGCGCCGGTTGCTTCAAAAAAACGAGATACTGTTGGCGAAATCGCGAGGAGTGAGCACGCCCACGTGCGAACGGTTAAGAGATCGGCACGTGGGCGTGCCTGGCTCCTCAAATTGAGCAAAAAGAATAATTCGCCAACAGCATCCGGAGGTTTACGATCTTTCATCTTTCATCAATAAGGAGGCCGCTCTAAACCAGGCGACCTCCTTTTCTAAATCAATCGCCGGAAATCGTAATATGAATTGTAATGTTGGCTTGGTATAAATTAGAGGAAAGATAGCGTCGGTACTATAACCTCATCCCCAGTAACAGTAATATTTCAAGATAACCTAAACAGATTTTTTGATGCAAACCCAGCACGTTTTGCGAGAATAGTGGCCCAATGCACTGGCAATACACGCCTTACATTCTACCGCTGCTCATAACGGCAGCCATCTCAATAGGCCTGGCCTACTATGCCCGGCAGCGCAGCACTGCTCCGGGCGTAATCGCCTTCATGATGATGATGCTGGCCGTGGCCCAATGGTCGGTGGGGTATGCCCTGGAATTAGGGGGTGCCGATCTGCCAACGAAAACTTTTTGGGCCAAAGTCCAGTATTTGGGCATTGTAACCTTACCGGTGGCCTGGCTGGCGTTTGCCCTCCTTTATACGCGTCGAGGCAGCTGGTTAATTCGCCGGCCCAGAAATGGGGCCCTACTTGCCCTTGTGCCGTTGATTACGCTGCTGCTGGTGTGGACGAATGAAGCTCACGGCCTGATCTGGAGCCACATCGAGCTGATAACAGATGGCCCGTTCTTGGCCAGAGAAGTGACCTACGGCGCTTGGTTCTGGATCCATTCGCTTTTCTCCTATGTGATGCTGCTGACCGGGACCGTATGGTTTATTTTGATGCTCATTCGCTCGCCGCACTTGTACCGCCAGCAGGCCAGCGTGTTGCTGCTCGGCGTATTGGCGCCGTGGTTAGGCAACGGGCTTTATCTGTCCGGGTTGAACCCTTTTCCGAATCTGGACCTGACCCCTTTTGCCTTTACCTTCTCCGGAATTGCGTTTGCCTGGGGTCTCTTCCGTTTTCGGCTGCTCGACATTGTGCCGGTGGCGCGTCGTGCCGTTGTTGACGGCATGGCTGACGGCATTATCGTCCTAGATACCCAAAATCGCATCATCGATCTCAACCGGGCTGCCCAGGGGATCGTCGGCCTGCCCGCATCTGCGGCTCTCGGTCAGCCGGCCGCCCAGGTACTGGCGCCTTATGCTGAATTCGTCGAACGCTATCGAGATACCGCGGAAGTCCGCACTGAAATCAGCTTAAGTCAAGAGGATAAACAGCGCCATTACGATCTATACATTTCCCCGTTGACCGATCAACGCAGCCAGCGCATCGGCCGGGTCGTAATGCTGCACGATATTACAGCCCGCAAGCAAGCCGAAGCAGCCCTACGACAGCAAAAACAGCTGTTCGAAAGTCTGGTTGATGTAGCCCGGGCCACAGCGGAACAGCCCACCTTAGAAGCTACGCTACAAAATGCCCTGGATGTGGCTACAACGCTCACCCAGGTCGAACGAGGTAGTCTATTTCTACTTGATGAAAAAGGTGAGGTCACGCATAACATCGTAGCCCTGGGCACGGACACACAGTCACATCGACAGGATAAGATTAGCCAAGTTATGGCTGAAGGATTGGCCGGCTGGGTGGTCCGCCACGATCAAGCCGCGCTTATTGAAGACACTGTCCACGATGAGCGCTGGCTGTCGCTGCCAAATGAGTCGGACGATGTCGTCCGGTCCGCTCTGTCCGTACCGATCACAAGCGGCACAACGGTGTTAGGCGTTCTTACGCTCACTCACCCCCAGCCGCGTCATTTTACGACTGACCATCTGCAGCTAATGCAAGCCGCGGCCGGCCAAATGGCCCTGGCTATGCGTAATGCCCAGATCTTTGATGCGCAGCGACGTATGGCCGACCGGCAGATTACGCTGTATGAAGTTCTCCATACCATTGCCGGACAGACAAACCCAGACCAAGTTGCTCGAGTTGCGGTCGAGACTATTGCCGAATATGCCGGCTGGCCCAACGTTATTATTGCCTTGCCAAGTCGGGACCAAACTCACTGGAACGCCGGGGCTATCGTAGGCCCGTTGTCTCACCTAACCGGAGACCGATTTCCGATGCGGCACACGATTACCGGCCTGGCCTTCAAAACAGCCAGAACACAATTTGTGCCTGATGTTGATATTAATTCCACGTACCATGCTATTGGCCACCCCACGACCCACAGTGTCTTGGCGCTGCCGCTGCAGCGCGGCCGGCGAGTCTTAGGTGTTCTCAACCTTGAAAGCGGTCAGCCTCAGGCTTTTGATACCGAAGACGTACTGCTGGCCGAGTCGTTAGCCGAAGCGGTTGCCTTGGCGTTAGACAACGCGCAACTTCATGCCGAGACCCAGCGGCGCCTGACCGAGCAGACGGCGCTACAAGAAGCGGGTGCTGCAATTTCTTCAACGCTGGAATTAGCAAGCGTACTGGGCCATATCGCCGAGCAAATGGGGCGAGCCGTTGACGTCACCAGCACTTATATCTGTAGTTATGAGCCGGATGCGATGACCTCGACAGTCCTGGCCGAGTATAATGGACCGCAAGCTAACAAATTGGAGCAAATTTCCAGAGTCAACACGACTTACGATTTACCTCAAGATTTCCCCAACCTTGTCGAACTCTTGCAGGACGGCCAGCCGGTTCTAAACCAGGCAGACAATCCAACCTTGCTTACGGTTCAACGAGTTCACATGCAGCAAATCGAGGCTAAGACCACACTCACCATCCCGCTTCGGATCAGAGGTGAGACGATAGCTTATGCCGAGCTGCGGGAAAGCCGCCGGCGGCGAGAGTTTGCGTCCGAAGAAATAGCCCTCTGTCAAGGAATTGCCCAGCAAGCGGCTATTGCCATTGAAAACGTGCGGCTCTACGACGAAACTTACCAGCACGCGGCTGACCTGACCACGCTATATAGTGTGACTCGTCTGGTTAGCCAGTCGCTCGTGCTGCAAGATGCGCTGCCCCAGACCCTATCATCAGCCCTGATCTCCCTCGGCTTCGAAGCCGGGACGATCAACCTGGTTAATCCCGCCACCGGCCAGTTCGACCTGGCAGCCGAGTATGGATTGCCGGCAGCCCTATCAGCCCGGTTAAAAAACAACGAGCTGCAGCTCTTTCTGGGCAAATACGTCCAGTCGCACCAAACGGTATTGACAATCAGCGATCTGGGTCAAGAGGTGGCTACGGATACCCGCGAACTGGTCGAGTTCGGCTTTCGCGGTTATGTCGGCATACCATTGCTCCACCAACAGCAGTCGCTCGGCTCGATGAGTCTCTTTACCCGTGAGCTGCGCCCACCATCATCCAACGATCTGGCCCTATTGACCACCATTGGTAATCAGATTGCCGTGGCGGTGGCTAACGCGCGGCTGTTCCAGACTATTACCGAGCAGCACAGCCGGTTACAAGCCTTAATTGAGTCGAGCCGTGACGGAATTCTTCTCGTGGGTATGGATCAGCGAACCCTGGTGACCAATGGGCCGGCCCTTTCTCTCTTGAATCTAATGGGTGACCCTGCCGACTGGACCGGCCGCCCAATTCTGGATGTCCTGGTTGCACTTCGGCATCACGCCCCGGCTGTGGTAAAGAGCGCCGTTAGCGAAATCCGGCGGATGGTGCAAGGCGACGAACTACCTGGGGAAGGCGAGTTCCAAATTTCATCGCGGAGTATACATTGGCAGAATCTACCCGTGCTGACCGATACAAATCCCTTAGGCCGCCTGGTCATGTTGCGGGATGTAACTAAAGAGCGATTACTGGAAAAGATGCGGGACGATCTGACTCATACTATGGTACACGACCTGCGCAATCCGCTCAC
>JBFGLD010000749.1:0-3986 GCA_041576335.1 Anaerolineae bacterium
CCGGCGGAGGACTCACGGCAAGAATTGGAGGGGGCGGAGTATGTGACGCGGCGGCGAACGGTCCGCCCGGCTGCCATTGCCCCCACCTTTCTCCACCGCCTTGCGGCTCGTAGATCCATTCTAAGCCAAGGTGGATCCGTAACTTCTCAAATAGCTCGGGGGCCCGAACCGGTTTGGGAATAAAGTCGTCACAACCGGCCGCCAGGCACTCTTGCCGGGTATGGTCGAAGGCGCTGGCCGACAGCGCGATGATCGTTATGTTAGGGCCAGGGGGCAGCTGTTTTATCTGACGCGCAGCTTCAAAGCCGTCCAGCACCGGCATAACCAGGTCCATTAAAACAAGGTCGGGCTGAAATTCGATCGTCTTGGCCAGGCTGTCACGACCGTCCGTCGCTTCAACGATCTCAAAACCAAGCGGCGCGAGCAAGTTCACAATGACCGAGCGATTTTCCCATTTGTCATCAACGACCAGCACTTTACGCTTGGCTCCCTCAAAACCCATGATATTTCGCTCATCTGGTTTTACCGCCTCAACCCAGTCCGAAACCTGGGGAAGTTCCACTTCGAACCAGAAAACAGTCCCATGACCCGGCGTACTTTCGACCTGGAGCTTTCCTCCCATTATCTCGACTAACTTCTGGCTGATGGCTAGTCCCAAACCCGTTCCTTCGGTCAAGTGGCGCTGCTCGCCAACCTGATGAAATGGCGTAAATATCTCGTCCAGATATTCCGGAGCAATGCCAGCACCGGTATCTTCTATTTGGAAACGGATTTTGTAATCTTCAGCGTGATCGATTTCCGAAAGACGTTGGGCCGGATAACCGACCTTAAAAGCTATGCCACCCACTTCGGTAAACTTGGTCGCGTTGCCGAGCAGGTTGAGCAGCACCTGTCGTAATCTCTGCTCATCACCGCGAACGCCAGCCGGCAAAACTGACAGCGACTCATAGATAAAAGATAAGCTCTTTTGTTCAGCGGGTACACGACCGATTTCAACAATACTGTCGAGAAATTCCGGGAAGTAAAAATCGTTGAGGTGCAGTTCCATTTTCTGAGCTTCAATTTTGGACAAATCCAAAACATCGTTTATGAGCGTAAGGAGGTGGTCACCACTGCTTTGAATTATGGCAACACGCTCTTTTTGCGCCTGGGTCAGGCTGCTATCCCTTTTGAGGATTTGAGCATAGCCCAAAATACCATTCAAAGGCGTTCTGAGTTCGTGACTCATGCTGGCCAGAAATTCGCTCTTGGCCCGGTTGGCCGCCTCTGCGGTCTGCCTTGCTTCCTCAGCGGCCTCTTTGGCCTGTCGCAATTCCCGATTTCGACGATGGTTTTCAACGTTAGAGGCCAAAAGCGAGGCAATTTGCAGGATTAAATGTTCGTCACGCCGGTCGAAAGCGTTAGGACTGCTATCGGCCACGTTCAAGGTGCCGATTACCTGGCCTCCGGTTACCAGAGGCGCGATCATACCCGAGCGAAGGCCCTGTCGCGCTAACATTTGGAAATCGAGAAAGTCACTGGCTGCAATAGTCGGCATGTTGAGCACACGTTTTTCCTGCACGACCTGGCCCAGGGCCGTACCGGCCATCGGTAGCCGCGTCCCGGCTGGAATTGCGTCGCCATCTCCTTCCAGGACAAGAATTTCCAGGTGATCAGTTGCCTCGGTAAGTAAGGCCACGCTGGCCCGGTCCGATTGAAATATTTTAGGCGTGTAGTGAGCAACCACGTTAAAAAGTTCGTCCTCGCTCATAGCCAGGCTAATGTGCTGACTCAGCTCATTCAGTAGGCTCAGCTGGCGGGCGTGTGCTTCGGTTTCGGCCAGATTGGTTTGCGTCCGCGACAGCAAACGCCGGTAGCGCGCCTCACTCTCACGCAGAGCTTGCTCTGTTTGCCGGTGCTCTTCAATTTTTTGCTGAAGCTGTTCATTGGCCGCACTCAGCTCTCTCGTTCGCTCTGCAACCCGTCGTTCCATCTCATCGTGCGCCTGGCGCAAGGCCTCCTCGGCTCGCTTACGTTCAAGTTCAGCGCCCGCACGAGCGGCAAAAATCTGCAAAATAGAGATGTTGGGTGATTCGCGAGCCATGGGCTTGGCGTCGAACACAGCCAGGTGACCTAAAATCCGACCCGCGGAGTCGTAAATCGGTACTCCCAGATAGGACTCCTTGCCAACTTCAACCGGAAATAGTCTCTCCACCCCATTCGGATAATAACACGCCGAGCCCCCGATAACCCCCTCACAGGGCGTGCCGGCCAGATCATACTCGATATTTTCCTGGAATTCATTGTTTTCCACCAAGGCCAGCGTACGGACCCGGGTCATGGTCAGGTCGGTACATTCCGTTACGAACGCATAACGGACCTGTAGGGCCATAGCCATTTGGCGAACGAGCGACCGAAAAAAGCCCCGTCCCGTAACCCCCGCGGTCCCTTCGGTAATCGCGCGCAGCGTTTCCTCGGCCTGTTTTCGTTCGGCCATTTCCTGCTTGGTCGCCTCGTGGAGCCTGGCATTTTCCAGAGATATAGCGGCTTGAGCGGCAAGAATTTGGGTAACTGTAACGCGATCAGGCGTAAACGCAGCCGGGCTAAGGTTGTTTTCAAGGTACACAATTTCGACCAGTTTACCCCGTCGCACGATCGGCAGACATAGGATCGATTTTGGCTGGTAGCGGGTTACATACGGATCGCCGGCCAGCCGGCTGTCAGTCGTAGCATCATTAATGACCAGGCTTTCGCCGGTTTTTTGAATATGGTGAACAACAGTCAGCGAAAGTTCCTCGAATGACTCGAGCAATACAGACGGCACGGTGAGGATTTCAACGCGCGTTAATTCTTGAGTGGCTTGGGAGCCGGCCGCAGGATTTGCCACACCTGCTATGGTCACAATCCACGCGCCCTCGTTTTCCAGGATAAGAAATCCTTTCTGAGCGCGGGAACTCTCGACAAAAATCCCCAGAAGCTTCCTGAGCATCTGCTCTACGCCCAGTGTAACTTCACCCGAGATAGCCTGGGTCGCCCCTATCACCAGGTTCAAATCCGGTGCTTTAACACCGGAGCCCGATTGACCGGCTGTCGTATTGATGGTCATAATTATGTGCGCCCTGTTCAACTCTTCATCTTAGATCAACGATCATATTTTTTTATTCAGAATGGTCAAGTTAGACTCCGAATGAAATTTTTTGGATATTCACCTTATAACACTCATTTGTTGCAAAGTACTGATCAAAAAATTACAAATTCATTACATGTTTTCGCCTCACAAAACAATCGACCCGTCCCCGAAACTTGGGGATGGGCCGATCTACATATCACGTTGTGGCTAAGTGCCAACCGCAGCCAATTTAAGCGATGCTAAATCGGTTTTAAGCCAGCCAGGTCCGCATCACATATTTTGTCTTGTAATCACCCCAATCAATTATTGGGCACAGCCGGCAGCACGTAATTGGGCTGCTCAGCGTCGCCGGGACGCTCACCTTGCAGTTGCCAAACCTCATTACAATGTTTAAACCGGCACCCTGCTTGGAATGGTTTAGAGATTCAAGCCGTAGGAAGCTGCGCCAAAGAGGGCTACCTTCGGATTAAGAACAACATGAATTGGCATCTTGCTGAGCAATTGTGAAAAGCGCCCCTTGCGATGGAAGCCGTCCACAAAACGCTCGTCTCGCAGTAAAGGTAGAATGCGGGGGGGAATTCCACCCCCTAAATAGACGCCGCCGGAGGCCAAAATGTTGAGCGCCATGTTCCCGGCCTCTCGGGCCAGGATAGCGATGAATGTATCCAGAGTAGCGACACAAATTTCGGTGGCCTTTTTCTTATCGAGTGCGTTATTGACGATGATCGGCGTGGGATCTTTGACTTTAACCATTGTTTCCGCCAGCCAGGCCGGCTCAGCTACCTGTCCACTATCCCTGAGATAAGCGTAGATATTTGGTATCCCGATACCGGAGCAGACCCGTTCGTAGCTAACATGGCCAAAACGCTTCTGGAGA
>JBFGLD010000750.1:0-3975 GCA_041576335.1 Anaerolineae bacterium
CCTTGTTTTTGTAGAGAAGGAGGCGTTAGATCAGCGCCACCCGGTGTTGAAACGGGTTGGGGACGCGGAGATCATTCATTTTGCCGGACTGGATAAAAATAAGCTTCAACCGTGGATTATCGATCGATTTAAGGACCTTGAAGCCGCTATCGAGCCCAGCGCCGCCGAGTTGTTAGGTCGTTTGGTTGGGCCGGACTTACGTACGCTTAACAATGAAATCGAGAAATTGGTGCTGTATGTCAATGGTTGGCGGCCCGTTCGAACTGAGGATGTTGAACTCCTGGTACCTTATGTCGAGGAAGCGGAAAGATTTGGCATGTCCAATGCCATCGGTCAGCGCAACGCCCGCCGCGCATACGATCAATTGCGTAAAGAATTGGAGGAAGGGAAAAACCCCATGGCAATTTTGGGCAGCATCGCTGCTCAAATCAGGGCTTTAATCGAGGTAAAAGATATGGCCGAAGGCGGCATGTCTCCGGCCGAAATCGCGCGAGTAAAGGGCTGGCGCAGCGATTATGCGGCGAAAATGCGTTTGCAGGAAGCTGCTCACTTCTCGATGGCGCGACTCGAACAGATCTTGCAGATGCTGTTGGAAATTGACTTGGCTATCAAAACGGGGCGCATAGATAGTCTGCTCGCACTCGACACCTTAATTGCCCGTCTTTGTGCCGAACGATAAAAACAATTACCCTTATATTATACTAACCGTTCTCTAACCGCCCGTACGGCTGCCTCAACCCGCGAGGTAACCTCTAACTTAACGAATATCCCTTCCAAGTGCTTCTCGACAGTCTTGTCGCTAAGTCCCAGTGCCAAGCCAATCTCCTGATTGGTCTTACCGGCAACGACCAAGCGCAACTCTTCCATTTCTCGATCGGTCAAGTCTCTCCGCTCCTGCTTTCTCCTCGTCCAGGTCGCCATCTGTGCTGCCACCTGCCGGCTGACCCACCCTTGCTCTCCGCGCGCTACCCCTCGTACAGCGTCGATGATTGTCTGGGGTACTTCACCCTTAGTTAGATACCCAGCCGCTCCACTGGCCAGCAAGCCGCTGATGTATTCCTTATCATCGTAGGCACTCAAGGCTAAAATATGGACGGGCGACCCCGCCGCTTGTAGTTGTTCGGCAACTTCGACACCTTTCAGACCCGGCATTTCCATATCCAACACCAGCACGTCGGGGGCGAGTTCCTCGACTAAGTGCAGTGCCTCAGTTCCGTCGCCGGCCTCACCTACCACCTCGATGCCGGCTGCTCCTGCGAACATGTTGCGAAGACTTTCCCGCGCTACCGGGTGGTCATCTGCCAATACGACTCGTATAGTTGTCATTCTGTAACCCTGCCTTCTGGTTCTTAAGTTTGTTTGAGCTCATTGGAGCGGGGCACAACAGCCTGGATTACGGTTCCCTCTCCCGGAGCCGATATAATCGTCAACTCACCCCCGATAGCCTTCGTTCGTTCTGTGGCTCCTACCAGCCCCAAATGTCCTCGCCGGGCCAGCTCGACGCGCCGCTCCGGTAACTCGAATCCGCAACCATCATCCTCAATCTCTAAAATAATCTCTTCTGGTTTCAACTCGAAATGAACCAGCACGCGATGTGCCTCAGCGTGGCGAATGATGTTGGCCAGTGCTTGTTGGTAAACCCGGTACAGAGCTAACCTGACCTGTTCTGGCAGCGCCTTCCCATCGGCCATGAGGTCCAGCCGGATGTCCAACTCCGGATGGGCTTGCTGAAACTGCTCGGCGTGGGACCGAATGGCCTTTTCCAGGCCAAATGGCGCTAATGTCGGCGGTCGCAACTCTCCGCACAGCGATCGTAACATTTGGATCGTCCGCTGTACGGTTACCTGGGTAGTGATTAACTGGCCCCGACTGACATCATCTGCTAATGCTTCCCAGACCTCGTTAAGTTGATAGGAGACACCGTATAAGTCTTGTACCGGCCCATCGTGCAGCTCCCGCGCCAAATGAAGGCGTTCCGCTTCCCGACTTTCCATTAACCGGTGCTGTACCTCGGCCAACTCAGCTTCCATTTGTTTGCGTTCGGTAATATCCTTGACCATACTGATCGCAAAGTATGGCTCCCCCGCGCTACCCCGAACCAGGGAGACAGTCAAACTGCCCCAAACCAGGTCACCATCCTTACGAATATAGCGCTTTTCCAGCCGATAGAAGTCACGCTTACCGGCCGCAAGTTCCTGGAAAAGCTCTTTATTACCCTTAACATCGTCCGGATGGGTGTAATCGGCGAACGACATTTTACTAAGCTCTTCAATGCTATAACCAAGCATTTGATAAAAGGCAGGATTAGAGGCCGTGAGTCGCCCTTCCAAATCTAATAGGGATATACCAATCCCTGCTCCCTCAAACACCGTTCGGAAACGCGCCTCGCTCTCCCTCAGCGCCTTCTCGGCCTGCTTGCGTTCGGTAATGTCTCGAACGACGCTAATGACGAGAGTCCCCGCTTCGGTGGTCTCCAAAGGACTGAGAGTGATGTCGACCGAGAACTCACTGCCGTCCTTACGTCTGGCAAATAATTCTAGGCCGGCACCCATGGGGCGGATACGCGGGTCGGCGTTATAAGCAAAGCGGTGTTCCACATGCCGTCTACGGAAGCGCGTAGGCAGCAAAACCTCGACCGGCTTGTTTCGCAATTCTTCTCGGCGGTAGCCAAACATCAACTCTACTTGCCGATTGAGTTGTACAATGCGACCCTGCGTGTTAACCAACACAATCATGTCGGGTGCGGACTCAAATAGGCCTTCAAACATAGCCTTACTTTTTCGTACGGCTTCTTCCGCCTGTTTTCGTTCGATGATTTCAATTTCCAATTTTGTATTGGTCGCTTGAAGTTCTGCAGTGCGTTCCATTACCCGTTGTTCAAGTTCGACGTTCAATCTTTGAGCTTCACGGTAGAGCTGAGCGTTGTCCACGGCAAAAGCCGCTTGTCGAGCTAATTCTTCGGCCAGGGCCAAATCAGCCTCATCGTAACGGCGACCCGACTCAGCCCAAACGAGGGTTATCACCCCGACCGTTCGCTCCCGAGCGATAAGTGGAACAACCATGGCTGAATTCATCCTTAACGTGCGCAGTATCCAAAAATGCTCGGCGTCACGGGCAACAGCTTCAAGCTGTGCGTCAGTAATTTCAGGGTAGAACTCGGATTGGCCAGTGCGCAGTACGTGCGGTACCCCCACCGGGGCGTCCCAATCGGGCGGATAGCGTTGCTGCAGTTCTTGGGCCAACGCTATCTTAGCCGGGTCTTTATGGGCCACTGCCACCTGGCGGATTGACCCATCTTCCTGAACGACGACAACGGCGCACCAGTCTGCCAGGTTCGGTACCGCAAGTTGGGCCACACTGGTCAATGTGGTTTGGTAGTCGAGGGAGGCTGCGAGTACCTGGCCTGCCTCGGCCAGGATGCGTTGGCGCTGCTCAACTCGCTTCAACTGGGTGATATCTTGAAATATATTGACGGCCAATTCAACCTTTGCTTGTTCATTAAAAACTGGCCTGGCCTTGACGTCCGACCAGCGTTCTTCTCCGGTGGCCGTCACCCGGAAGCGGACCGTAATCGACGGATCTGGCACCCCCTCCAGTGCTAACCGTCCGGGGAGGTGGTCCGGGGACAAAGGCTGGCCGGACTCATTCAGAATCTCGAATTTCTGCATGATCTCTTGATTTGGAGCCTCGAGTAGAGACTGCGCAGAATCGTACCCGATAATTCGAGCAGCTGCGTCGTTGGCATAAATCAAGCGACCCGTTGGATCCTGCGCGGTAATCCCGTCGGCCACACCTTGCAAGATAACGGCCAGTTGATCTCGCGATAGGTGCAGTGCTTGCTCCATCTGCTTGCGTTCGGTGATATCAGTCGCAACCCCTAATATCTGGTCCACGCTGCCATCATTGCCGACAAGCGGTCGCAGGACCGTTTGCAGCCACCGTGCCTTGCCTGTTACATCTGTGATAACCTCTTCC
>JBFGLD010000751.1:0-3974 GCA_041576335.1 Anaerolineae bacterium
ACCGTTTCGGTTACGCCAGGCTGCTGCAGGCAATGCTCACCCTTCGTCGACCAGATGACGCTCTCCGCCTGGTAAATGTCGCCCAGTCTGGATACACCTCGACTCATGGGTTGGAAAACACCTATTCTCAATTTCTCGGCTATCAACCCGATTGGGTCTTCATAATGTTTGGGGCCAATGACTGTAAACAGTTCGGTGGGTCACAGGCCAAAACACTGGTTTCGCTGGCCGAATATCGTGACAATATGACGGCTTTGGTCGAGGCTTTTATGAATTTTACCTCTGCCCGGTTGGTGTTAATAACGCCGTGCCCAGTCATTCAACCCGTAGTCAATCAGAATCCTGACTTTGCGGCCATGCGAATGACTTGGGATAATGTTAACATTCAAGCCTGTGCGGAGGTTGTACGGAAGCTGGCCGGCCGGCATGATCTGCCGTTGGTTGATCTGATGGATGCTTTCGGGGCCGAACCCGACCCGGCCCATTATCTACCGGATGGGTTGCATCCCGGGCCTGCAGGTCATCGGCTTATTGTCGAGCGGGTTGTGGCTGCCTTGGGATAATTCGAAAGAATCCGCATGGAGCATAGACTCTGGAAAGGGGCACAGTTAATGAGCGAATCAATTATAGACATTAGCCGTAATTTTTTTAGTCAGATTGTGAAACCTATCCTTGAAAAAGAATTTCCGGAGGAGACAGCTCAGACAGCTTTTGGCGTGTTTGGCTATGGATCCGAAGCGCTGAAGATGGATGATGAGTACTCGCGTGACCATCATTGGGGCCTGCGCATCGATGCCTTGATGCCGGATGAGGTGTTTCGCAGCCGGCGCGAGCGGATTATGCAGGTGGTGAGCGCTAATTTACCTTCGACATTTCAAGGACATTCACTGCGGGCAGGACACGTAGCCGGGGCCGGTCTGGCCCCCGACAGTCTACGAGCTTTTCTGCTGCGCACGATAGGGATCGACCACGCGCCTGAGAGTTTCCGGGAATGGCTTAACTTGCCCGAGGAGGATGTTATTCATATTACCAACGGCGAAATATGGCACGATCCGGCCGGGCATTTCACCGCGATTCGCCAGGTTTTTAATAATTATTACCCTGAACCAGTTCGCCTGCGGCGGATTGCCCATTGGTGTCGCTATTTTTCCGGAATGGGTACGTATGGGCTCAAAAGGGCTATTCTCCGTGACAATGAGTTTTATGCCGCAACCGCGTTTGGTAAAGCGATTCGCTGGGGCGTACAGCTGGCTTTCCTGTTGGATAAGCAGTTCTTCCCTTATGACAAATGGTTGATGGCCTTTTTTGAGCGACTGCCGCGTCTCTACCAACCCCTCCACCCGCTGGTAGCCGAGGCCGTCAGCCAGGCCACGTCTTGGCCGCGTAAGTTGGAATTACTGGACCAAACGGCCGATATTCTGGATCAAACCATGGTTGCGGATGGGCTCATTAAGCCTCATCCAAAATTCAAAGGTTCGCCCACGTCCGGCTACCGCGTTTTGGAGCATGCGTATGCCGAATTGATTCAAAAGTTGCCGGAAGAAATTAAAACTGCTGTGCCGGTGTGGGATCAAATCTACCTGGAGCAATTCCACAGCGGCTACGTCGATTCGCTGGACCTGACCACCTGGGACGAGATCCTAAACTTAGCGCCCGAAAGTGAGAAACATTGATTCGGTGCGGCTGTTAAGGTTATGGCCACCGGGCATACTGTACAACGATCTTGCAGAGAACGGCAAGGAACCAAGGTGAAACGATCATGAACGGAAAAGAACGCGTCTTGGCTACGCTCAATCGCCGGCCGACCGATCGCACTCCGCTGGATTGCTGGCTCTATCAAAAGCAGTTCGTCGAAAAGCTGGCAGCCGAATACGGCTCTCGTGATAAATTTTTGGATGAGTACAACATTGATATTTTTGTCGGGTTTGTGCCCTACCCCAACCAGTTGGGCCGCAAGGTAGACGTGACCGAACTGTCCAATATTGATATGGGCGATGCGCGTGACCCTAAGTGGTTGGCCCATACGGACTGGAATCCTGACTTTGCCGGGGTTAACGTGCAGGAAGCCGTGGCTCAACACGGTGACCGGCGAGCGGTAATCGCTCACATCTGGGGTATTGTCGAAGGTACAAGCACGTTTTTAGGTATTGAGAACTGTTGGGCTAACTTGGGACTGGAGCCGGATTTGATGATGGCCTGGTTCGACCGTTACGCCGACTGGCTGTGTGGCCTGGTCGATAGCTGCCTGGAGGCGGGGGTGGACATCATCACCCTCTCCGACGATTGGGGCAGTAATCAAAACATGCTCTTTTCACCGCGGATGTGGCGGCGCATGATCAAACCCTTCGCGGCCCGGGTGGTCCAACGTGCCAGGGAGCGCGGCGTGCCGGTCAACCTGCACAGCGATGGTTATGTCCTCAATATTATGGATGACATTATCGAAATGGGCTGCGGCTCGATGCACCCGGTTCAGGAAAGCGCAGGCATGGACCCGACACACATTAAAGAGACCTACGGCGATAAGATTGTCGTCTATGGCTCATTAGACGTTGTCGACGGGCTTTACACTCACGAGGGTGAAGCTCTCGACCGGTATATTACCCAGCGCTTCAAAATCTATGCCCCGGGCGGCGGTTTCATATTTAATACCGGCCACTTTGTCCAGCCGGATATTCCCCCCGGACGCTTGCAGCGCGCTTACCGCCTGGCCAATGAATTAGCGTTGAGCTTCGGTTCATGAACCATTCTCCGCCCCTCTTCCCTCCTGAAGCGCTTTGGATTGGGTCCGATCATCCCTTTGATTTGCACGAAGCTTATCTTTGCTTTCGCGCTCCCGAGAACTGGACGCTGGCGCAGCAGCCGAACCGCGCTGAGTTGTTTGTTTCCGCCGACAGCCGCTACAAATTGTGGATCAACGGCCAATTTGTCGCTCGGGGTCCCGGGCGATGCTACCCCCATGCTCAATGTATTGACCGGCTCGACGTAACGCCCTTTTTAAGACGCGGGGCAAATACAATAGCCCTACAGGTGTATCAGCCGGGGTACTCGCACTTTGCCTATGTGCATCGGGGGGCCGCCGGCGTGCTGGCCCACCTCACTTGTGACCGGTACACGGTCTTGGTAACGGATGAGCGTTGGCGGGTTCGGCGTGATCCTTCCTTTGCCGCCCAGGTAGCACGGGTTTCAATTTACAGCAGCGGTGTCGAGGAACGCGACTTAAACCTGGTTGATGCCTGGCTTGATCCGACTTACGACGACTCCGCTTGGGCCGGCGCCCGCGTCGTGGCGCCGGTGGGTGGTTATCCCTGGACGAGTATGCAGCGCCGTGATCTGCCACCGTTGATTGAGGAAGACGTACCGTTAGCCTTGCTTGAAACGCGCCGGGGTAGATATCTCGTAGAGAAACAGTTTGATGCTCACCTGGCTCTGACAGCAGGTTGGCGTTCGGCCATGCCCCACCCTTTGCCCAAAGACGAATCGGGTTGGTACAGCCCAAACATAGCTGCCGGTGAGTCTGCCTACTGGCTGTTCGACCTGGCCCGCGATCACACCTGCCAGGGATGGGTACAAATTAAAGGGGCCGCCGGCCAGGAACAGCTTTCCATAAGCTATGCCGAAAAGATTCGGGACGGTCAAATCGTTCTATCCGACCCCCAAACCTATTGTCGGGTGCGTTTGACCGACCGCTTTCGGCTGCGGCCCGGCAATCAAGTGGCCGAATCCTTTGCTTTGCGCGGCGGGCGCTACCTAATTTTTCAATTAACCGGGCCAACAGGACCTGATTTGCAATTTCGGCCTCAGGCCCGCATTTCTAAATACCCGCTCGAAATTTCGCGCCCGTTAGCCACGGCCGATCCCTTTTTGGCGCGGATCATCACGCTCTGCGAGGATACATTCCAGGCCTGCCTACAGGACGGCTTTGTCGACAGCACCTGGCGCGAGAGCTCTCAATGGGTCGGCGATGCCCTGCCGCA
>JBFGLD010000752.1:0-3969 GCA_041576335.1 Anaerolineae bacterium
GGGTGCACCCCCGCCACCGATGCCGGTGTTGAGCAGGCCGTTGGGCTGTCCCTCTTCACCAATAGTGGCCACTTGCGCGCTGTTAGTGGGAGTTAACGCATCGGTAGCATTACCATAGCCGGGTGGAAAGTCCAGTTTATACGGTCCCAACTGGGCAGTAACAGGATTGTTTCTTAGACCGATCACAACACTGCTGCTGTAATTTTCGGTGTGGGCCAAAATACCCAGGTAGTTTTTCGCAAACGAGTCCGGCATATTGTCGGGCAATTTATAAATATAATCTTGGCTGCTTAAAAGAAGCCGGCCGCCGCCATCCAGGTAAGCGGCTAAGCGATTCTCTTCCACCGGCGTTAGCGGCTGGAACCAATCATAGGCGGTATACCAGACGGTCACCGGGTACATTCGAAGCACATCCAAAGATGGGCTGGGCGGCGCTTCGCCCTGCCAAGACTTGGGCACCAGCCAATAATCGTAGGGGATGTTGTTAAAGTCTAAGGCCGCTTGAAACTCGGCGGCGAAGCTAAAAAAGCGGTCATCATCAACCAGCAGGACCGGCGCGGGGCTTTTTGTGGTACGCGTAATGCTGCCGGTCACCCTGGCGTCGGTGCCAGACAGAGCCCTGAGGGTCAGGTCATCCGACACGTTCCAATCTGTCGTACCCACCTGGACCGTTAAAGTAACAACCTGCGACTTACAAGACTCGACAGCTACTTGTGCCGGTGGGGCAAGCTCAACCGGCCAGTTACTACTGGTCGACAGGTTGTAGCTGTCGTCGTTTGTACCGGTGTTACGAACCCGGATCGTATGAGTTACTATCGAACCAAAATTACCCACACCCGTACCAGCAGTGGGGGTTAGTTGTAGGCCGGTTGGAGCGGGAGTTTGCATTAGCCAATCAATAGCTTGGGATATTACCTGGCTCCGGTCGGACCGGCTACTGATGGATTCAAAACCAAACGAGAGAAAAAGCGCCCGATACGGTACGCACAGACCGATATGTAAGCCGGCCAGCTGGTTCCCGGTGTAGGACAGCAGCGGGCCGGCAAAGTCGACCGCGGCATTGGCGATAGCATCAGGCGAGGTTTGATTATCCGCTCCATCCCCTCCCCCGATGGTCAACGACAGGCCGGCTAGTGGTCCGTTACTGGCGCCTACGACCGTATCGGTCTCCGCGTTATCTTGAACAAAGAAGGTTTTGAGATACGCCTCCAGATACGGCGCAACGCCAAAAACAGATCCTCCTCCATCAAAAAAGGCCACGTTTTGGCCACTGAGCAGCAGTTTGCCGCCCTGTTTCATAAAGCCGGCCAAAGCCGCATCAGCGCCGATATAGCCGGGCGAGTCCTCCGGTGAAGACCAAATCACAATGTCGTAGCTGGAAAGCGTAGAGGAAATCGGCACGTCGCTGGGAAGATCAAACGGCTTGCTTATTTGACGGAGGTCATAGGTAAATAAGGCGTCGTCAAGTGCCTGCCGGTAATAACCGATCTGGCTCTGCTGATACCACTTTCCGCCATCCACCAGCAGGATCGACGGCGCGCTCGCCAATAAGAAATTTTCGGTAACCGTTGCGCCATCGTTGATCGTAATATTGCTCGCCTGGCCGACCCGATGACTTGCCGCGACAACCTTGAGGGCATAGGTTCCAACCGGCAGGGTTAAACGGTAGCTGCCGTCGGCGGGATTGGTATTTGTCCTGGCAGGCGTACCCGGCACCGTAATTGTCGCGGCCAGAGGTGCATTGGTGTTCTTATCTCTGACGGTACCTTGAAGCGTGCCGACCGGGGCAGAAGCCAGAGCAAAGTTTTGCAGCGTCGACAAGCCGGTACTGACTGCGATGTTAAAGGCAGTAACCGGTTGATATCCAAAGGCCGAGGCAGTCACGTCATACGTATCGGCAGCCACCCCCTGGAAAAACATACCCTTGGCATCACTGGTCGCACTAACCGCGGGACCCCCACTCCGCGGCGTGATCCGGATAGAGGCATGGGCGATGGGCAGGCCGCTGCCGACCTGGGTCACGGCGCCCTGTATCGTGCCGGCGCCCGCCACAGACATCACGGCATTATAAGCCTCGATACGTCCCCAACCGTAATCATTATTTGGAATGGGATTACCCAGCCGTAGGGTGGTGGAGGTGATAACTTTTGAAATGTTATTGGGATTATTTGCCAGTGCAGGGGACGCCTGCAGCAATAAGGCAGCCAGGCCGGCCACATGAGGCGCAGCCATCGAGGTCCCATTCAGGCTGCCATAAGAGCCGCCGGGCAGGGTTGAAACCACTGCCAGGCCTGGGGCAGATACATCAGGCTTTATTTTTCCCCATGGCGAAGGGCCGCGTCCGGAGAAGTTAGCAATCTCGTCCTCTAAGGTCGTCGCTCCCACCGCCAAAGAAATGTTGAGGCTCCCCGGCGAACCCACCGTACTCGCAGCAGGCCCGCCATTACCCGCCGAAAATATGGGGTAAATCGCTGCATTCAATAGAGCCTGCACGTCGACTTCAAACTCAGTGCTACCCGATACATTGTTGCTCCAAGAATTATTAACCACATCAGGCGCCAAGGATGGGTCGCCATTTGGCGCGAGCAGCCACTGAAACGCTTCGTGCAGCCAACTTGCTTGGGCCACACCCAGGCTGTTAAAGGCTTTCACCGCAATCCAGCGCGCGCCGGGGGCAACTCCCACCCCGTTATCACCAACCATGGTGCCCATGGTGTGCGTTCCGTGACCATTGCCATCAACCGGATAGGCTGCTCCTCCGCCTGTGGCATCATGCCAGTTGCCCAGGTGCTGAGGCAGTTTTCCGACCCCGGTAAAGCCTCGATATTTCGCCTGGAGAGCCGGGTGCTGCCAATCTACTCCACTATCAATATTAGCCACAACCACCCCACTCCCATCGATTCTTAACGCGTTATGGACCAAATCGGCCCGGATTTTTGCGATTCCCCATTGAAGGGACTGAAAGTAGGAGCGGTTGGCTGATGGGTCCGCCAACAATGGTGATTGATAAAGCGTAACCGAGGGAAGGTTAAGTTTGATCTCGCGATCGAGGCGAATGATATCGACTTCGGAACGGGCTGCCAGGGCCAGTACGGTTTCCAAAGAACCTTTAGCCGCTACCGCATTGATCACCCACAGGGAGTTGATATCGGTCGTGGCAACACTTTGCCCACTTAACCCGCCCGGAGATGTGGAATTGTTTAAGACTTGAAGGACACCTGACTGGCTGTCCTGAGCGGTTTGTTGTAAAACATTAACAATTGCCGTACGTCGGGCCAACTCGTCGGGCTGCCCCTGTGCGCTTAACGCCTGCGCCGAGGCAACCACGGCCGCAAGATCGGCTTTGGTTTTTAGATAGACAATAAACCGTGCGGGGTCATCATCCGCGAGCAGCGTCTTCAAGAGTTGAGGCTCAATTTTGGCAAATAAGGCTCGATCCAAGCGAGGCGGTGCGGTCTGGTCCTCCGGCGGGGCACCTTGAGGCGATGGTGGCTCTGGCTCTTGGGCCGTGGTGGGGCCAGTCAACAGCAGCGTTTGAGTAAGAAGTAGAAAAATAGGAACCAGAAGAACAGGAACGAGTTTGCGCATGGGTTATTTTATCCTATGTCATCTTGATGAGCCGTAGGTAGAGTAAGTAATGGGGTCCCGCGTAAGGCCACCCGCATCGCCTGCCCGTCATCCCAGGGATACTCTGTCTGGCCAAAGCACATGCTCTGCTCGTGACCTTTGCCCAGGGTTATAACCATATCACCGGGTCGGGCAAGCCGGATAGCTCGATAGATTGCGCGCCCCCTGTCGGGCACTCGCTCAAAGGTTTGCCCCTCAACAGCTCCATCGTCCAACATGGTTTTGGCCGTGGCCGCGATAATATCGTCAAGATTTTCGGTCCGCGGATCTTCGGCAGTAATAATTGTGATATCCGCCAGCTCGGCGGCGATGTGGCCCATCATCACTCGCTTTTCGATGTCA
>JBFGLD010000753.1:0-3967 GCA_041576335.1 Anaerolineae bacterium
ACATCGGTGCCCATGTTGGTGTAAAACTGGCTGTAATTTTTCCCGGCGGACAACCCCACCTGGGCCCGCTGTTCTGCTTGATCAAAGGGTTTGCCCAACTGTTTGGCCATGCGGGCGTACCCAATCGCTCCCATTGCTTGCCAGTATGTTCCGGGCTTGGACGGAATCTGGCTGTATAGGGACTCGATTTTTGGCCAGTTGGCGTTGATAATTTGCCAGGCGGAGGGCGTATCAGCCGGATTCTCAAATTGGGATACGTAGTGGGCAAAGGCCCAGGCCGCATATAGATTTTCGGGCCGTGCTGTCAATCTTTCGGACACGGCAGGCGGGGCCAATTCGTTGGGGAGAGGAGGCCCGAAGGAGCGATACGACTCCCTGGCTAGCAATGGGCTGGGTATACCCGGCTCAATAGAGTAGGCTAGCGGACTAAAGAAACTGCTCTGCATCTCAAATTTGAGATAGCGCACGACCTCGCGCTGCTGCTCCGGAGGCAGAAATTCGAGAGCTTCCGCTAATACCAGCACCGTCTCACCGGGATTAAGCCAAAACAGGTCTTCGGTTAAGTAGCCCTGGCCGACATAGTAAGGGCCAAGATGGCGAGGCGTGACCTGTTCGCTACAGCATTGGTTTAGCATTTTTGCGATCTCGATGTGCAGCTCACACATTATCTGCTCACCCGCCGGAGGCAAATCGTCACTTACAACCCAGGACTTTTCCCAAACATATTTGCTGTAGCCTTCCTGAGCCTTGGCGCTGGGAATTGTCATAGCCGCTGAAGCCTCTAGTAAGGCTATCAATAAAAACAAAATGAACCACAGCTTGAGGTGAGTTTTCATCGTTAGTGTCCTTGGTAGGCCGCTATGACCGTGTACGGCGCAGCCTCTGCCTGAGGTGCCGGAAAGCCCTGGTGATGCTTGACAAAGACGACCTTGTTAGCCACGCTGGCCGGAACGGCCGAGTCACCGCCGGTACCGGCACCACCCTCGGGAAGGCCGTAGCCGGTGCCGCTAATGAAATGAGCCGTGCCGTCGGTTAGCTGCAGAGCGCCGGTATTATACCAGCCTGTCATCAGCAGGAGATCGCCGGCCAGAGAAAGAACCGTTGTTTCATCGCCGATGAAATGGAAATCGTTAGCGTTGGGGCAGTTGGATCCGCCGCCGGGACACGGCAAGAAATCGACGGTAGGTAGGTTATTACGGACAGTTAAGCGCCCCAAGTCTACCCATTTTCGACAAAAATAGTCGGCATCACGGCGCGAGAATTTAGTACGCCACAATGTATAGATGTCCCCGGTCGAGTCGTTAACCACGGGCATAATGCCGACACGCCCCCCGCCACCGGTCCATAAGATTGGCGCCGGGCGCTGCCACTTAGGCTGCCCCGTACCCGGGTCGAAGACATAAAAAGTCAGTCGCTGTGGATACGTGGCAAAAATCTCATCGATCGAGTCGATCTTGGTGTTGCTGTTCATAAAGTGCTGCTCATCCCACTGAACTTCGGTTGGGCCACCTGCCTCGATGGCCTCACGCGGTGAATTGAAATTGCCCGGATTTAGGTTGGCACAACTGCTGCACGCGCCGGCGGTATTGCCGGGACAGAACAGATCACCGTCGTCCAGTACCAACGAAGCGTGGAACGAGTAGACGCTCTTGGTTCGAAACATCACCACGTCTTTAGTTTCCGACACCACAGGCCAGGAGTCGTAGGCGCTTTCACCGTACATTTGCGAGACCCAGACCAGTTTGCCGGTTGTAGCGTTTAGGGCATAAGCCTTTAAGTTCTCGGCGGCAAAATATACCAGGTTTTTTCCGGGAT
This sequence comes from Anaerolineae bacterium, assembly GCA_041576335.1. GTDB lineage: Bacteria > Chloroflexota > Anaerolineae > 4572-78 > J111 > JANQQF01. Next base: position 1,816 of record JBFGLD010000753.1, read on the forward strand.
GAATAGCCGGTGAAGAGAGGATCGGGGCCCGAACAGAGGGTGGGGGGGTCGCGCCCGTATCGAACTTCCACAGCAAGGCGCCATTGGTCTTGTTAAGTGCATAGAAGTAGCCATCTTTACCGCTGACGAATACCTGGCTGTTCCAGACAAGCGGAGCGCCACCGGCGCCTTTTGCTACGTCGGCTTGCCAAATTAGAGTTCCGCTGTTGACATCCAGGGCGTAAATGAAGCCGTCGTGCGAGCCGACAAATACCTTGCCCCGGTCGATAGCCGCAGTGTAGAGGATAGAGCCGCCGCTTGAAAAGGTCCAGACGGTCTGGCCATTGTTCTCATTCAAGGCGTGGACGGTGCCGGCCACATCTCCGATAATCACGGCCCCATCGGCAATGACCGGTTGTACCCGGTCGGCCAGAGGTACTCCCAGGTCTCGCCGCCACTTTTCAGAGAAAGGACCGCTAATTGGCTGGGGATTGTGACCGGTGCGCTTGGGACCGTACGCCAACTGTGGCCAATCGTTGGGGCTTTGAGCGGTTGCGGGCGCTGCCTCCAACGACCCCCACGAAAGGGTTGTGGCCAAAGACAGCGCTAAAAAAAGACCTCCGCCGGCTACGAAGACCTGGCGAAGGCTCCATGGCCGAGTTATCATTTTCACAGGTCGCTCCTGGTTTATCATAAACAGATTAATCATTATAAGTTCGGAATACCAGAGCGTTCGCTTGCAGACGCTCTAATTGAATTAAAGAAAAACAAATTGCTATATCCAACACGCTCGATGCTACTTGCAATCGTAACCCCTAGCAAAAACACTCTGATGACGGTCACAGGATGAATTCGAAGGCTCAAGGCGAATCCAGATTGACCACTAGCCGGAACCGCAGGCGTTGGCAATTAATCTGTAAACGCCGGTTCGCTCCGTTGTGAAAACTGGCCGGAACAGTGGATTTTCGCCAGGATCAAAGTCTCCCAAAGCCCGTTCCGCTTCCCCGAAAACAATGTAGCGAATGTTGTGACGTGATAAAACCGTACAGCGCTCGCGGTCCGTCGTTTCAGCGGCAAAGAACTGCTGTACTTGCCCTTCTTTCTCGACAAAATTGGCTGTCATCACGGCGTTAGATAAGAAGGGTCGTAGGCCGGTTAGACCCGGTACATAGTGGCCCAGGGTGAATGAACTCAGGACAACGTCTTCACGCTCGGCATTGGCCTCAAGCCACCTGAAAGCAGCGAGGTCGTCCTTGTATAAGAAAAAAGGATAATCATGCCGGTGCATATCTAATAAGCGCCAACCAAAAATGTAGATATTGGCCGGCAGAACCACAGCCAGCAGTGCCACCGGCGCCCACCGCACGGCCAGCGGGACGAATCGGGCTGGAAATTGTTCGGACAACCAGGGCAGGACATAATTGAAAAGTGCCCGCGTCGTCAGGACGGCGAGTGGAAATTGCAGCCCGGCCAAAAGCATAATTCGAAATCGCAGCGGCAGATAGATGATCAATAGATTGGCCAGAAACCAAGCTGCAATAAAAAGATACCGTTCGTCGTTTTTGCGCAAAGGAATGAAGCCGCGAAAGGTAAGAGTCGAGATGATGAGCGGTAACCCCAGTAATATTATCAGGTGGGTCGGATCGGGCGTAAACGCATTTAGGTTGTCATACTGAGCCAGGGCTTGTTTCCAAATAGGGTTATTGTTGGATGCGAGGAAACCAAAATAGCCGGCTGCCGGCATCGAAAGAAGAACAATGCCGGAGAAAAGGAGAAAGGTTTTTAGCGTTTGGCGAAGGCCATCACGCAGCAGAACGATTAGGCCGAAGGCGGCTAACACGGTCCAAACCGTAACGAGATCGTAAATGTGACCCATACCCAAAAATAAAGAAACGCTACCGGCGGCCAGTGCATACGGCCAACTTTGCCTGCGGTAGGCTTGAAAGCCCAGCCCCAAGGCCCACAAGGTCAAGCCCAATGAAAGCGTTAAATGGGGCGACACCAGGAAGGTATAAAACGTATTGCCAGGCGCAGTATAGATATCGGTCGGATGCATGAGGTTGGGCAGCCCCAGGGCAAATTTATGGACAACCCAAATCCAGCCAAACCCCGACGTCAAAATAGTCAGTAAAAAGGCGAAGATCTGCTGTCGACGTTTGCTGAATAATAGACC
>JBFGLD010000754.1:0-3966 GCA_041576335.1 Anaerolineae bacterium
CGGCATAGAAGTTGACCGCCCGGCCATTTTTAACCTCGGTAATAACGCCGCATGTGTCCGGGCAATCGTGCGGACAGACACCGTGGATGAGTTTTTTTGGCATGCCTGCCTCCTCGAAAAATAGAGCCCGTTTATTTTCTTCCAAAATCTGCTCTTATTTCTCCCCAATCCTCACTATTCCATTCAATCAATTCGTTGGGGTAGGTATTTTTCTCAAGCCAAGTCAACGCTCGCCGGACCAATCGCCACACTTTTTCTGTTTGCTCATTCTTTGGTAGGGTCGAACGCACCTCTTTTTTTTTGACCCAGGAGAGAGCACTTCTCGAATCGGAGTAAACTGGAATAGATTTACTCTTTTTCTTTAAGAGGGCCAGAGCGTGCACAATCGCTAAAAATTCTCCGAGGTTGTTTGTGCCGTTTTCAATCGGCCCTACGTGAAACAACTCTTCACCGGTCTGAGTATCTACGCCTCGATATTCGACATTGCCGGGGCTACCGTCACAGGCTGCATCAACGGAGACACTTTCGGCAACGACCTCGGCGGGAAGGCTTAACGGTTGGAGGGACTCGGTAAATTTCTGCCAACCCATCTGATAGGCTTCTTTGGCCAGCACCTCGTTCACAAAGGATTTATATTTGGCATTTGGAAACCGGTCGACTTGTTCAAGACATTCAGCCCAACTTTGGTAAATGCCCGGTTTCCGACCTTCCCAGACAACATAGAATTTTGGTTTAGCCATCTCTTAGCAGTTTTATGATGTTATCGAAAGTATTTTACGTACGAAGGTAAGGAATTACAAACCAAAAGGGTGCCAGCAGGGCCAGCAGGGCCAAAGCACCAAGGCACAAGGCCAATAGCCAGGTTGCAGGTATCGACGATCGTCGAGCCAACCAGGCCCGAGCCACGGCCACTGTCAGCGCCGCCCCAATAATCAAGACGGCCCATTTATCCAAGCCGCCCTTTAGGGTAGAGGCCAGACCAACCCACAACAGGACCGCTGCCAAAGCAACAGCCAGCCACCAGGCCCACTTGCTTTCGAAGGCCTCAATCAGCCCCAGTGAGAAAAAAAGGCCGACAGGTATTAACGCCGGAAAAAGATAACGGCCCTGCAATTGTAAAAAGGTGATGTTGTACCAGCCATAAGCCAGGACTGTCAAAATAACCGTAAGTGCCAGCAAAGCTAGGGCTTGCCGCTGCCCGGTCAGAAGCAGGTGACCGGGCAGCGCAGCATGGGGCGAAAGCACCTTCCGTGAGAGTCTGGCCATTGGCGTGCCCTCGAAGCGTTCAGAGTCGACAAAGAAAATCCAAAATCTGAAATCTAAAATCCCAAATCCGATAAGGCCTCCCAGGGCCATCAGGCTCAACACGGCCAAAAACTGATACGTTCGGCCATCCATCGGAACCGCCATCCAGCCAAACTGCCCCCAAAAGCTGCGGAATGTAGTCGCGAAAAACGTGCCGGTGTAGTTGATCCAACCAACCTCGGCAATAAAATCGGCAGTGCGGCGCTGCCCGATCACAACAATATCGTGCCGGTTCAGCCCTAAAATGTCAAAGTTTCCGTAGACCAATCCATTGCGAATATACCAAGGTGAAGCTATCAGCAAGGCCAGGCCGTAGATGAGCACCGCCTGCTTGATCAATCTGCTCCAATCGGGCCGGCCGTTTTGACCTTTTTTGCGGGTTATAGAACCTAGCCATAAGGCAACCGCAATCAAGGGAATAGCAATATAGATGGTCATCTTGGTTATTAATCCTAACCCCAGTAAAGTCCCCAGTAATAAATCGTCCTGAAATTGGCGACGGCCATTTAATAGATGCGCTGTTGAGCTCGAAGGAGCCAGGCGTCGTACAAGGAGCAGAAGCAGGGCTGCAAAAATCAACCCGGCCAGGGCGTCGTTATTGGCCGAAGCCAAAATAGCGGTGTGCATCGGTACAAATGCGACAAAGGCCATCGTGCCATATGCAATTTCTGGTCGGTCAGGAAAGATGGTCCGCCCAATCCAAAAGGCTATTACGAGCACGCCTGAACCCAATATTACGGCAAACAAGCGCAACGCTAACAGCGAACCATCCGTTAGGACAAAAATAGGTAGGTTGAGCAAATAGTAAAGGGGCGGTTGGTGAAACTCGTAACATAGATTATCTACGGGAAGTTCCGGCGGAAAGCGGCGCGAGGTTAATTCGCTCAAATAGGCTTGATCGTAACATCCAGCCACCAGTTCAGGAAGGCCGGGCTGCGTATCGAGGAATTGAACATAGTTGTAGTGGGCCGGTTCATCGGGTGCTTGCCACGCCGGAGTCAGGCGGGCATAAAGGCCACCTGCCAGCAAATAGACTGATAGAATAATCGCGAACATAAGCCAGCGCCTGGAAGCCATAATTTCTGATTATAGCCTGCCCCATAGGGGAAACAAAATAGTAAGGTTCACGATGCATTTGAATGGGCACTTGGGGTTTCGATCGTAATATACACTCCCCAACGCAGGTCGCGAAAGACGGACCGCCCATCTCGCTCCACGCTAGAAAACTACCTCGACAGTACCTTTATGAGTCAGTTGTCCCCCATCTGCTTGGGGGCGGCAAATATGGGCTAAATCATCAGCGCCGCAGGGAGGAAAGCGCAGGCCGTGCGGCTGAGGACGGAGCCCCGTGGCATTTGCCACCGCAGCCATCTCAATCGCCGATTCTGTGCCGTCGAGAAACGAATTGAACATTTGAGCGTTGAAATCACCCTGTGCAACAGTTTCCGGGCTGAAACCGTAATAATCCCAAACTGTGTCGGGGGTCGAAGTGTGGTAAACCGGAAGATATTTGGTGCCTTTGCCGGCACAGATCACCTCGAAGCCGCTGGCAGAGGCCCACTCTACCAGTTCGCAGATCAAAGCAGGTTGATCCCCGTAAGCCAAGCTGTAAACCACGCCGGCCTGGGCCGCACGCTCGGCCAACAGCGGTCCGGCCAGCGCGTCGGCTTCGACATTGACCATCACCACGTGGCGTCGATGTTTAAAGGCCTCGAGGGCATATTGAATTCCCGCTGCCGGACTGCCGGTCGCTTCAACCACCACGTCCAAGCCCTCGGCCTGGATAAGCGCCTCACCGTCGACGGTGAGATAGGTCGCTCCGTCCTTGAGGGCTTGAGCAAAGCCGGACGCTGCAAATTGCTCCGGCGGCCACTCGGCCCGCTGCAAAGCCTGGCGGGCTCGATCCAGCGATAGGTCGGCCACGCCCAATACGTGCAGCCCCGACATCCGCCGGGCCTGGCTCAGAAACATTGTGCCAAATTTCCCGGCCCCAATAAGGCCGACTCGCAATGGCTTCCCCTGCTCCGCCCGCGCAGCTAATAGTTGTAACAATTGACTTCCAACCAAGATATTCCCTTCCCGCACATCGCAGCGCCCTATTTTGCTACAAGTTTACCTCGAAGGGGAGGATGTGGTCAAAATATCGTTAACAATACGCCGCCGGCTAGGCGTAGCACCAAGTTGACGATCGGGCAAGACTTAATCGCTGCTTGACATTACACCAATATTGCTGTATTATTCTTTCAAAATATTTTGAACTTACAGAATATTTAGGAATGTACACTTTCAAGAAACCGTCGAACGCCGATATCGAAAACTTTATCCGGCGCCAACGTAAACAGCCCTTCTCATATGCCGCAGTGGGAGCTACGCAGCAAACGCCGCCTCCTTCTTATAGCGTCGATCATAACCGCGCGCACTTGGGTTATGGTGCCGAAACCTTTGTGGAGGCCAAGGCTGCGCTGCTCCGCTGGGAGATGTTTCGGCTTGGCTGGGTTGAGCTGTGCTGGCCCGACACACCCATCAAAGCCGGCTCAACAGTGGCGGTGTTGGCTCAAGTGTGGGGCTTGTGGTCGCTGAATGCTTGCCGGATTGTCTATGCCATTGACGAAGATGGGCCGGTGCAAAAATACAGCTTCGCCTACGGCACCCTGCCCGATC
>JBFGLD010000755.1:0-3962 GCA_041576335.1 Anaerolineae bacterium
ACTAATTTTGTCACACTTTTTTGAAACTGATGGATGTAAGCGTAAAAAATATTTCCTTACCCCAAAATAAGGTTGCAGATTTTTGTCGGCGTTGGCAAATCAATGAGTTTGCCCTATTTGGCTCAGTCTTGCGAAGTGATTTTGGCCCGGATAGCGATTTGGATATTTTGGTCACCTTCGCACCGGATGCTGACTGGAGCCTATTTGATCATGTTCGAATGGTGGAAGAATTAAAGCATTTATTAGAGCGTAAGATTGATTTACTCAGTCGGCGAGCTGTTGAACAAAGCCACAATGAACCTCGACGCCGCGAAATATTAGATACTGCTCAGGTTGTCTATGTCGCCCGATGAAGTGATTGTATTGGACATCATTCGTGCTGCAAGCTTTGCTGTAACCTTTACGCAGGAGATGGGGAAAGCCGAGTTTCTGGAAGACATTAAAACACACTCGGCGGTTCTGCATCAGTTAATGGTGATGGGAGAAGCCGTCAAACGGTTGTCGATGTCGTATCGTGACCAGCATCCAGACATTCCTTGGAAGGTGATGGCTGGAATGAGAGATATACTCATTCATGGGTACGACATTGTTGATTTGAATGAGGTATGGAAAACCGTTAACGTAGATATTCCCCAAGTTCTACCCCAACTTGAGAAGTTGATACCCTAATACCCTGAACCATCCTTGCTCTTCAATAGATAATTATCGGTCTGACAAGCCAAAGTAAACCTAACAATGCGGTTCGAGCTGACGCCAAAACAAGGCCCTTTTATTCGTGGTGGTGTTTGCCACTTTGAAGTAGCTTTTTTACCTTAGCATCGGTAGGCGCAGCTTAACCGCGAGCGTTAGGCCGCTTGTAAACACAAAGTGGCAATGCGCCTCAATATCCCTTTTGGATAGTCAAGGTCGATGAATATTTATCGTCAACTATGGTGGAATGATAATGAGCAACCAAAATCAAATGGAACGGATGGATACCCTCAAACGTCGAGGCCGGGGTTGTTTTGTGTGGCTGAGTCGGATTATGGTTTTATTCCTGGGGTTGATACTGTTAGGGGTTATTTATGAGTCGGTGATGGAAGCTGCTGATGTACGGGCTTATCCGCCGCCCGGTCAAATGGTAGATGTGGGCGGCTATCGTTTGCACCTAAACTGCCTTGGTACTGGCAGCCCCACGGTGGTGATCGATGCCGGATGGGGCGATTGGTCTGCGATGTGGAGTTGGGTGCAGCCGGAAGTGGCAAAGACCACGCGAGTCTGCACTTATGATCGAGCCGGGATGGGCTATAGCGAGGCGGGTCCGCTGCCGCGAAATGCCAAGCAATTCGTCAAAGAACTGCACACCTTGCTTCATCGAGCCAATATTCCGGGTCCTTATGTGCTGGTCGGGCACTCGCTGGGCGGTTTACCGGTGCGCGTATTTGCTCACGACTATGTGGCAGAAGTCGCCGGGGTAGTGTTGATCGATTCGATGAGCCCGACCCAATTTACCCAATCTCCCACAGATACAAAGCCTCAGACGACCTCACAATCCAGTGGTTTTTCGATTCCCCTTGTGTTAGCGCGTATTGGATTAGTGCGTTTATTCGCCGGGCCGCTCGGGTTCAAGCCAACTTTGCCGCCGGAGGTACAGAAAGCCTTTACAGCTTTCACGGTGACACCGCGATCTATCCAAACGTGGGTAGACGAAGGGGTAGGTATGCCGGAAAGTGGGGCTCAGGCACGAGCTGTGAAGACCTTCGGCGATTTGCCCCTGATCGTTCTATCGCGTGGCCTGGATCAGAAGCCAGATTGGCAAGTGATGCAGGTCGAGTTGCTCCAACTGTCATCCAATAGTCAACAATTGATTGCAGATAAGAGCGGCCACAACATCGAAATTGACCAACCGGAAGCCGCGGTCGTAGCGATCATGAAGATGATAGAGCAGCTTCGCTAGTGGTAAGGAAGTAGATCAAAGGTGAGATGGCAGTTAACAACCGCTTGTACTTGACGCCCAGAACTCGCCGTTTATTTAAGTCACCTTTAGCACTTTGAGGGTGTTCTTTCGTTAAGGTTTAGTGGGCGTACCAACCCTCAAGATATTCGAAGAGTACGAACCAAAAACATAGTCTAAAGGCCACTGACAGGAAAATCTATATTTTTATGGGCGCATAACAAGTAGTTTAGAGGCGCATTTTTACTCCCAAACTGCTGCCTCTACCCGGCCACCCGAATTACTACCCTTCCGTTAATAGAAATTGGTTGTGCCTGTGGCGGCACTTTGGCTTTGAAGGTGACTTCGCTGGCCCGTAATCGCGTAATTTGCGGGCGTTAGGCGGCAAAAGACCTAGCGCACAAGAACAGTATCCAAAAGCACAAGAAAGGAGAAAATGATGGGTAAAACCTACTCATTCCGGGATTTCGAGCATGCTGGATGGAGTAACGCAAGAGTATGTAGTGACTACGATAAACACTTTGGGGCCATTACTATTCAGTCGGCACCAGCGCTCCTTGATTCGGCTCACGTCAAGGGGTGCGAGTATTAGACGTTTGTTGTGGCGCCGGTTACGCAGCCGGACTGGCCGCTGAGCGCGGTGCTGACGTCATTGGCGTGGATTTCTCACAAGCCCAGGTTGACTTGGCTGCTATACGCTATCCGAATGTCGAATTTCGTCAAGGTGATGCGACATCCTTGGATTTCGAGAAGCAGACTTTCGACTGCGTTGTGAATGGCATTGGCATCCCCCATTTCGAGGATCCCGATGCAGCCATCGCGGAAGCCTTTCGAGTACTTCGCCGGGGAGGCAGGTTCGCGTTTAGTGTATACGCAAAGCCAAAAGAGGCTGTTGGATTAGGCTTGATTTACGCCGCGATACAAGCTCACGGAACTCTGGACATCGGACTGCCGTCCGGTCCGAGTTTCTTCCTCTTCAGCGATACGACCGAGTCAGAAAGGAGACTCACCGCTGCTGGGTTCCAGAGCATCGAATTCAGTACTGTTGCACAGACATGGCGTTTGTCCTCCGCAGATGAACTGTTTGCAGCAGTGATAAACGGCTCAGTCCGCGCCGCAGCAACGCTGCGGGGTCAGAAAGAGAGGGTGTTAGAAATAATCAAGACTAAAGTTACGTCGGATCTTGCTGAGTATCAAATCGGAGACGAATACCGAATACCGCTGCCGGTGGTGGTCGCGTCTGGAGCTAGGCCATAAGCAGGAGAACAAGGAACAAGGAATCACCCCATGGACAATCATACGTACAATGGAGTATTCTATCCTCAAAACCAAATGCGAATATTAGGGGAATCTACATGCCTACGGTGAAGATAATCGGTCCTTATCGATTTTTCTTTTACTGAGGAGACCGAAGTGAACCACTGCATATCCACGTCGAACGAGACAACAACATAGCCAAGTTCTGGCTAGAGCCGATCCGACTGCAACAAAGTGGTCGCTTTAAGGGCAAGGAGTTGAATCATATCCAAAAGCTAGTTGAGGAAAATCAAGTCTTATTTCTGGAGAAGTGGGATGAGTATTTTAGCGAGTAATATCGTAGCCGCAAGAGGACAAGACATCCAGGTAACAGAGGAAAACCTAATCGTTGACTTAGAGGATGGACGGACAATATCGGTGCCGATAGCTTGGTACCCGCGGTTATGGCATGGAACAATGGAAGAACGACAAAACTGGCGTTTCATCGGAGAGGGGACCGGCATACATTGGCCAGACCTTGATGAAGATATCAGCGTGGAAGGGTTGTTATTGGGCGTCCGCTCCGGAGAGAGCCAAAAATCGTTAAAAAGGTGGTTGGAGCGTCGGGCAAAAGGACAACCTGGGGCCTGAACAAGCAAAGCTATTAGAAAACTCCAGCCTAAGTGATGGTCAGTGGGGCGGGCGACTGCCCCACTGCCAATACCAAACGGAGCGTGAACCCTTTCGATTCACTCCGCTTTTCAGCAGATTGGCTGTTGTCATCAGCACTTTG
>JBFGLD010000756.1:0-3961 GCA_041576335.1 Anaerolineae bacterium
CTACAAATACCTTCCCGGCGATGAGGATATTGGTGGCCCGAATAATTCCGTCAAGTGTACTCTGGCCTGTACCGTAGCGGTTATCAAACAGGTGTTTGGTGTCGGCATCGTTGACGGCCATCACCGGAAACTTCAGCGCGCCTTCGGCTGCCATAGCTCGCAGCCGAATGATACCGGTGGTTGTTTCTTCAGTGCTGCCGATGACCTCGGGAATTTGCTCGGTGCGCTCTTTGTGGAGCATGCTAACCAGGTCGGCCCCATCATCCATGGTTAGGTTCGGATGATGGTTTAGGGCAGCATTGAGATGTTGGTAATACGTGTCGTTATCCTCGCCCTTGATGGCAAAGACGGGAATCTCAAAAACGGAAACAAGGGCTGCGGCCGTGTCGTCTTGAGTACTCAGCGGGTTGCTGGCGGTCAAAACAATATCAGCGCCAGCGGTTTGCAAGGCTCGGGCCAGGTTGGCCGTTTCGGTAGTAATATGCAAGCAGCCGCTCATTTTTACCCCTTCCAGCGGACGCTGTTGGTTAAAGCGTTCCATCAGCGTGCGCAGGACCGGCATTTCTTTCAAGGCCCACTCGATTCGCCAGCGGCCTTGGTCGGCTAAATTGATATCTTTAATGTCAAATTCTTTCTTAGTCATCGCTTCTCCTTATAATTCATAAAACCTTCTAAAACATTGTGATTGCCAAATACATCGCGGTAGCGGTTAGCTAATTGTTTGCGAGTAAAAGAGTGGCGCTGCGTGCCGTGCTGTTCAAGGACAAAGGTCGCGGCCACTGCACCCAGGCGTCCACAAACATCCCAGGGATAGCTGTGCATCAGACCGGTGACAAGCCCAGCCCGAAAAGCATCCCCAACACCGGTTGGGTCGGCGATACGTTTGGGAGGGGCCGGCGGGATGTCGAAGCTGGCAACCGTCATCGAGCCGTCCGGATTTTTATTAGCGGTGCGAATGAGCGAACCCTCGGCGCCCTGGGTAATCACGACAGTTTCTGCCATTTGCGTGATGTCACCATCATTAAGACCTGTACGTTTTTTTATCATTTCGTACTCGTAGTCATTCACAATCAAAACCTTAGCCCCTTTGATGCCGGTCACCAGATCATCCGGCCCGAGTCGGGGGATTTGCTGGCTGGGATCGTAAACATAGGGAATTTGTAGGTTTTGGCACTCGTGGACATATTTGACCATTGCATTTGGGTCGTTAGGTGAGATAACCGCCAGCCGGATCGATTCATAATTATGATTGGCAAAACTTATTTGGCCGGCTTTGGCCATGGCCCCGGTGTAGAAGCTGGCAATTTGATTGTTGACTCGATCGGTGCTTACAAAAAATGAGGCAGTAAATTCGTTGGGGAGCTGCAACACCCCGCTGGTATCAACCCCTCGTTCACGTAAACCAGCAATGTATTCCGGAGCATCTTGGCCTACGGTGGCCATGAGTAAGCACGGTTGCTTTAGCAAAGCAAAATTGTAGCACATATTCCCTGCCGTTCCACCGCGTTCACGGCGCATTGAGTCAACCAGAAAACTAACGGAGAGCTTGGCGATTTGGGTGGGCAGAATATGTTCGGCAAATTCTCCAGGAAACGACATAATGTAATCAAAGGCCATAGAACCGGTTACCGCTACTGTCACGAAAATATCTCCTGGCTACAATCGATGTTTCTTGTTGTCTTTGGCAAAAACCTTGGTTTGTTCCTCTTCAACGGCTCGGCGCAAGTTTATGTCAAAAGGTGGGTAAACAACGCTGTGTTCAGTCACGATGCCGGTAACGTATTTGTGCGGGGTCACATCAAAGGCAGGGTTTCCAACTCGGGCTCCCTCCGGAGCGACTGGCCGGCCGAAAAAAGTCAACCCGGTTATCTCAGAGCCATCACGTTCCTCTATCGGAATATCGTCTCCACTTGGCAGCGATAAGTCAACGGTGGATGTTGGCACTGCCGGGTAGAAGGGGATGTCGTTTACTTCAGCAACTACGGCCAATTTATAGGTCCCAATTTTGTTGGCCACATCGCCGTTGGCGGCCGTACGGTCTGAGCCGACGCAGCAAAAATCTACCTGCCCGGTACGCATATAGTGTCCGGCGGCATTGTCGGTAATCAGGGTATAGGGAATATTGTATTGCTCGCATTCCCAAGCCGAAAGGCGAGCCCCTTGGAGTTGGGGACGGGTTTCGTTAAGCAAAACGTGGATGTTCTTACCCTGTTCGTGGGCCATCCGCACGATACCCAGGGCTGTTCCCCAGTCAACAGTGGCTAACGAACCGGTATTGCAGTGATGGAGAATCGTTGCACCCCGCTTTACCAGGGCAGCGCCATTACGGGCAATTCGAAGATTAATTTCAACATCTTCATCGGCCAAACGCTGCGCTTCCTCTAAGATAGCGCTGCGAATATCATCGATGTGTTCGGTGTCCTCGTCGGTTGCCTGGCGCAGCACGCGCTGAATAGCCCAAAAAAGATTAACGGCGGTCGGGCGCGTAGCGCGCAAAACATCTGCCGCCGTCTCTAAATCTTGTAGGAAAGAGTGCCGGTTTGTAGCCTTGCTTTGCTGCGCGGCTAGGGCCATACCAAAGGCGGCCGCAGCTCCAATTGCCGGAGCACCCCTGATATACATCTTTTGGATTGCCCGGGCGACACCGTGGTAGTCATCAAATTCAGCAATTTCAAAAACGCTCGGCAACTGGCGCTGGTCAATCATTTTGACCGAATTGCGCTTATAATCCCATTCGATACTTCTCATCACATTGCCGTCCTTTCAATCCCGGCAAACAAAAAAAATCTCCGCAATCCTCGGCGGAGTTAGGTCCCAGTCCAAAGCGGAACCAAAACAACACGGCTAATGTTCGATAATAATTTTAACCATGTCCAAACCACGATCTTAGCACAAGCAGATAGGTTTGTCAAAAGCGCGCGGCATAAACGCGGGAATCGTATCCCCTCCTTTTCAGCGCTTGCAACCACTTTAAATCTAAGTTACAATTGGGATGTGATTAGACGATAGGATGTTGAATGATCGCTACTGCTGGTAAAGCGCACTTAACCGCATCGCCACAAGCATGTGAACGCACATTAGAATTCCTCATAAGCAATGCTCTCTCGGGGCTAATGATCCAGGTTATTCTTGTTTCCTACGTTGTGGTGTTTCCTTTCAGTTCCAATGCACAGGCGGCTGGTCCTGCCGCTGACCAAATAATCTTTTTGTATACTGACCGCCGGTTGTTCTCCATTTACGCAGAAGGGGCCCGGCTACTGAACTTCCTCTTGTGGCGAGCGATTACATTTGTTGACCCAATAATAATATTGGCCTATCATGCATAGGCTGTCTCTGTGCCCTGGCTCTGTGCGTCTCTTTGATTAGGGCAATTCTTAATAAAGCGGTGGGAAAACGAAAGCTACGCACCGTCGGATAGCGCGGGCAGGAATTGGCTACGACGACTCAATCACGTAACAACATTTGAGGAGGAACCGCGAGTGAGACTCTTTATTCCAGTTGCCTTGATCGGACTTGTAGCGATGCTGGTGACGGCCTGTGACCTGGCCACGCCCGAACCCAACGGACCCCGAACCAAATCCGTTCCTAATGTTCCTGAGGTTATCCCTGATACGTTTGGCCGGCTCGTGGACGAATATATCGTGATCACCCCCGTACCGACATCTCAGCCGATTGATTTTGATAATTTAGGGGATACGATTCGTGTTTGCGTTAGAGAAGGCGGCTTTATGCGTCTCATTGATCTGAACCAAATTTGCGAGGAGGATGAAACCCTTGTTGAGTGGCGCATTATCGGGCTGCCAGGGGCGGCCGGGTCCCAGGGTATTGCCGGTTCGGCAGGCCCGATTGGTCCGCCGGGGCCGCCGGGGCCGCCAGGACCAGAGGGGCGGCAGGGTGTTCCCGGGTCTCAAGGGCCAACCGGTCCTCAGGGCGCAGCGGGCGCTCAAGGTCCGGCTGGCCC
>JBFGLD010000757.1:0-3960 GCA_041576335.1 Anaerolineae bacterium
CACGGGGGGCTGCCGCGACGGGCTCCATCCCGACCGGCCGAATGAGAATCAAGGCGCGGAGTCGACGCTGGCCTTTCTCCAGACTTTGCTGGAGCTGCGCCTGACAGAGAATCCCTTACTAGCTATGGAGACCCAAACGTAATGAATCAGCGACCCCCCGAACTTTTTCGCCGTCATAAGCTCAATCCCATCCTGACCGCCGCCGACTGGCCCTATCCGGTCCATACTGTTTTTAACCCTGCCGCCACGCTGCTACCCAATGGCACGACCTTGCTCCTATGCCGGGTCGAGGACCGGCGCGGGTATTCGCACTTGGGTGTGGCCCGCTCCGCCAATGGCTTGGATGAGTGGCGGATTGACCCCCAGCCCACCCTCAGGCCCGATCCCGAACACTTCCCGGAAGAATTGTGGGGCATTGAAGACCCGCGCATCACTTTCGTTCCCGAATTAGGCCAGTATGCGATCGTCTATACGGCTTTCACCCGCGACGGTCCGGGTGTGGCCCTGGCCTTAACGGAAGATTTTTACCACTTCGAACGCTATGGGCTGATCATGTCCCCGGATGACAAAGATGCGGCTCTACTTCCTCATCGAATTGGCGGCCATTGGGCCTTGATCCATCGCCCGGTCAGTTCTGCCCGCGCCCACATGTGGATCTCCTATTCGGCCGACCTGCGGCACTGGGGCAGCGACAAGCTCATGATGGAAGCCCGGCGCGGAGCGTGGTGGGATGCCAATAAAATCGGCTTGTCACCGCCGCCCATCGAAACCGCGCAGGGGTGGCTGGTGATTTACCACGGGGTGCGGCAGACCGCGTCCGGTTCTCTTTATCGACTGGGACTGGCCCTGTTTGATTTGGAAACACCGGAATGCTGCCTAAAACGCGGCGACGAGTGGGTCTTTGGTCCGGAAAAACCGTACGAGTTGCACGGGGATGTGGGCAACGTCGCCTTTCCGTGCGGTTACACCATCGGCCTTGATGGCGACACCTTGCACCTGTACTATGGCGCGGCGGATACGAGCATTGCCCTGGCCACCAGCAGTATACGCGCAATGCTTGATTGGCTCGAACAACACGGCTCAAGGGAGGAAGACAAAAGAAGGCGCGATGCATGAAAACTTTCTAATTAAACTGGGCAAAAGCAAAGAGAAATTGCAGAAAATCATTGCTGTAGCTTAACTATTTAGTTAAATCACAACACCTTAATCAAGAGGAGAAAAAACCATGGGAAAAGGTCAAAACAGTAAAAAGAAAACCAAGAAAGAGCCGCTGAAAACTATGAAGGAAAAAAAGCAGGCTAAACGAGAAAAGAAAAACAAGAAGAAGCATCCTGAAATTCTCCCTCAATAAAGTGTCGAAGTCAATAGTTTCCCATGTTTGTATTTCGTATTGCGTACACTTGCACTGCGTAACGGCGCAAGTCTTACGTATCCAAAACGCTGCGCAGCACGAACGAAATACGCTTTGGGACAACTTAACACTTTGAGCAGCATCAATCCAGGCTGTAAGACGTATATTGTTAGGACAAGTTTTGATAAACGAACAAGCCTAAATATTGATGGGTGGCCTCTATCAAACCTGTGTCAATCTAAAGAAAGTAGGCTTTTATGAACAAATCTTGCCAAAGTCCGGTTACTCTTCCGCCCACCCTGCGGGTCGCGGCAGGCGAAGACCGATTCGGTGAGCATCGGGGACTCGGCATTAGCGCCATTGCCTTCAAGGTATGCCCCCAGGACAGCAGTGGTCTCTTCATTATCGAGAACACGTTTGGAGAGAAGGGCGGCCCGGCGCGCCACCTCCATTTCGACCAGGACGAGTGGTTCTACGCGGTTGAAGGCGAATTCATCGTCGAGGTCGGACAAGAAAAGTTCAGATTAAAACCGGGTGACTCGCTGCTTGCACCGCGCCAGGTGCCGCACGTCTGGGCGCATGTCGGTGACGCCCGCGGTAGGATTCTGATCGAGTTTATGCCCGCCGGCAAAATGGAAGCTTTCTTTCGGGAAGTGACCAAGGCCAATACGATGCCGCCGCAGGATCCGGAGTTGTGGCGCGCCCATGGTATGGAGTTGTTGGGGCCGCCTTTACCGGTGGAGTGAGGACACCGTTTATTCCAGGCCACATTGTAAAACTAAGTTGTCAGGCAAATACCGACAAGAGAATCGGTCTAAATCCTACGCCACTATCAGAATTCGGCTGATAGTCTTTCCAACTCGAGTCGTCTATACTGTAGATAACTCATGATGTTTTCGAATTATAGGCTATTTGTGACTCTACAGAAGAGGTATAAATCAGCTTTTCACCAGCCGTCACAGTCCTAAAATGTATCGCACATTCGTATTCTTATGTCTAAAATGCTATCAACCTCGAGCCACAAAATCAAAGTATTCATCACCGACGACTCGCTCATCGTCCGAGAACGTTTGGCGACGATACTCGACGAGCTGGTCGGGATCGAAATTGTGGGCCAGGCAGAAAATGTAGCCGGGGCCATCAGCGCCATTTGGAAACTCCAGCCGGACGTGGTGATCCTGGATATCCTCATGCCGGGCGGCAGTGGGATTAAAGTCTTGCAAAATATTAAACAGGATGGGGCGGGGCCAATGGTCATTATCTTAACCAATTATCCTTACCCGGTGTTTCGACAGAAATGCCTGCAGGCCGGAGCCGACTTCTTTCTGGATAAATCAACCGAGTTTGATCAGATCCCCGGGCTATTTGAGCGATTTAAGGGGGACAAAAGTCAGTCAGGCTGAGGACCTAAATTGGAATGTCAGCAGTTTTATAACCGGCTCAATGGGCCGGTCTCAAGGAGACTCAAGAATTATGGACGTTAAATTGTATGTCGGGAACCTGTCTTACACCACCAGCGAAGCTGATTTGAAAACCTTGTTTGATAAAGCAGGTCAGGTCGCGTCGGTGGCGTTGATTAAGGACCGGGACACCGGCAGCTCCAAAGGCTTTGCCTTTGTGGAAATGAGCACTCAAGTCGAGGTGGAAAAGGCAATCACGATGTTCAACGGCTTCAACCTGGACAACCGGGAGCTAAAGGTGAACTTGGCCAAACCCCGTGAAGATCGACGTCGGGGCTTTAACCGGCAAAGTGGGGGCAATCGCCGCTAATGCGGCCCCAGAGTCAGAAGCCTCTCAAGCAATTCGAAGTCGGCGACTTTGTGGTTCACCCTGTCTATGGGGTGGGCCACATTGTCCGGATCGAGGAAAAACAATTTTCTGAGAAGGAAACGCGCCTGTACTATCAGGTCAATTTGTTGCCCAAGCACACCTTATGGATTCCTGTAGAGGCTCAGGCGTCCATCGGGCTGCGAATGGTCACAGCCAGGAGCGATCTTGATCAGTACCGCAATCTGTTAAAAAGCCGCCCAGTTCCTCTGCAGCACAATCACGCTGAGGGACATGTGGAACTGGCCAGTCGCTTGAAAGAAGGCTCATTCCAGGTGATGTGCGAAGTCGTACGAGATCTAACCGTATCGGGCTGGCAAAAACCATTAGGCCGGTCGGATGCAGTCATCCTTCAGAAGACTCGGGAGAGGTTACTTCAAGAATGGGCAGCGTCCGCTGGCGTATCCACAACCGAGGCGAGTAAGGAAATTGACACGTTGCTGCGGGCAACCCAACCAGCATACAACGTGGGGTGAGATGACCATACTAACCCGAGAACAGCTCTTACAGATCATCAGATCTGCCCGGACGCAGGGTGAAAAACCAAGATTTCTGGGCGCAAACCTGGCCGAGACCAAGTCGCTCCGGGCGATAGCCAGAGAATCGAAACTGAGCGAGGCAGAAATCCGGCGAGCGACACTCAGCGGGGTCGACCTTTTTCGGATGGATCTCGGCAGCATGGATCTTAACGGGGTCGAACTTATCGGGGCTAATCTGAGCGAAGCCAACCTCAGCCGGGCGGCTCTTGGTGGCGCTAACCTTTTCCAGGCCAACCTTTATCA
>JBFGLD010000758.1:0-3950 GCA_041576335.1 Anaerolineae bacterium
GCAGACGGCCTGCACTCAAGGCGCAGTTAGCTGTTTGAATGGCAACCACGATTGGGAAATGCTAATACGGATCATTTTGGCTAACGACAACTATAATGTGACTCGACGACAATAAGAAATGCCCACTTAGAGAAATCGGAATAGGTGAGTAAACTTGGTCTGACCTTAAGAAAGTGAGGCCAGTCGATGACCTGTACCGATGCCCAAGTGAGGCTAATCATGAGAGAAAGAAGTAAAGGGCGGACGCAACAACAAGCGGCCGTCAAAGCGAACCTTAAAAGTCGAAAAACAGTGGCCAAGTATGAACAGTTAGGCCAACTGCCCAGTGAACTAAAAAAGCCAAGGACGTATCGGACCCGAGCCGATCCGTTCGCCGAAGATTGGTCCCAAGTAGAACAGATGCTGGAACAGGCGCCGGAATTGGAAGCGGTGATGTTGTTCGAGTGGTTATGTGAACGACATCCGGAGCGATATCAGGAAGGACAGTTACGAACGCTGCAACGGCGGGTAGCAGATTGGCGAGCGCTGAACCAGGAGAAAGTAGCGATCCTGGAGCAGGTACATCGACCAGGCGAGGTGCTGCAAACGGACGGGACGTGGTTGACCGAGTTAGGGGTGACCATTGCGGGCCAACCCTTCAAGCATATCTTGATCCACAGTGTGCTGCCCTACTCCAATTGGGAATGGGGGGCGATCGCTCAATCTGAGTCGCTGTTGGCGATGCAGCGGGGCTTGCAGAGTACGCTGATGAAGTTAGGCTATGTGCCGCGCTATCACCAGACGGACAACACCTCGGCCGCCACCTATCAATTGAACCGAGCCGGGGAGCGAAGCTACACGACCGGCTATTTAGAGTTGCTCAACCATTTTGGGCTCAAACCCCGAACCATTGGAGTGGGTTGTCCCCAGCACAATGGCGATGTGGAGTCATCGAACGGCGGTCTGAAACAAGCCTTACGCCAACATCTGCTGTTGCGGGGGAGCCGAGACTTTGCTTGTCTGGCCGACTATGAAGACTTTCTTAAACAGGTGATGACCAAACGCAACCAGCGTCGTCAAGGCCGGTTAGATCAAGAGCTGGCCGTGATGAAACCGCTACAGGCCTCACCATTGACCCCCTACCAAGAAGTGCGGCTCAAAGTCAATCGGGGTTCACTGATCCGGGTGCAGCACAATGTCTACTCGGTGCCGACCCATTTGATTGGGCAACAGGTCACGGTCCGAATTTATGAGTGGCATCTGGAGGTCTATTACCGCCAAATTCAGGTCGAACGGATGGCCC
Source organism: Anaerolineae bacterium (assembly GCA_041576335.1). GTDB lineage: Bacteria > Chloroflexota > Anaerolineae > 4572-78 > J111 > JANQQF01. The sequence continues at coordinate 1,283 of JBFGLD010000758.1, forward strand.
GCTTGGTGGGTCAACACAAACAACAGATCAATTATCGCCATTTGATCGATAGTTTGCTGCGAAAACCAGGCGGCTTTCGAGATTATCGCTATCGAGATGCTTTGTTTCCGAGCTTGGTCTTTCGTCAAGCTTGGGATGTGCTCCAGCAATGGTACTCGCCGCGCAAGGCCGACCTGATCTATTTACGTATTTTGAAGGTAGCCGCCCGCTACCTGGAATGTGAGGTGGCCGAGGCGTTGAGGCTGTTACTGACCAGCTCCTGTGGCTGGGATGAAACCGATGTGGAACAGTTGGTTGAACCCCACAAGCTCATCGCTGTACCGGCCTTAACCGAACTGGTGGTCAACCTACAGCAGTATGATGTCTTGCTCAAGGAGGCCTGCTGTGACCCCACTTGAAGCCATTGACCAGCACTGCAAACAGTTACGCCTGACCAGCTTGGCCGCCGCGGTCCCGGAAACCTTGACCCTGGCTCAACAGCAAGAGTGGTCGTTGGAGAGTTTCTTGTTGTACCTGTTAGAACAAGAGAGTACCCGCCGCCAGCAACGCCGCATTGAACGCTACCTGCGCCAAGCCCACTTGCCGGCCGCCAAAACCTTCGACCACTTTGACCAACAGCGCTTACCGCTGCGGGTCCGCCGCCAGATCCCCTGGCTGGTCCAGGGTGAGTTCATCAATCAGGCCCACAATATTTTGATCTTCGGCAATCCGGGCACTGGAAAAACCCATTTAGCTTCGGCCCTTGCCTTCGAATGGATCCAACGCGGCTATCCGGTCTGGTTCAGCCCCACCTTCAAATTGGTCGACGGCCTGCTGCGGGCTAAACGTGATTATGAACTCGAACGCGAACTCAAACGGCTCGATCGTTTTCAGGTGGTTATTCTCGATGACATCGGCTATGTCCAACAAAGCCGGGAAGAAATGGAGGTCCTATTTACTTTTTTAGCCGAACGTTATGAACGTCGTAGTGTCGTCATCACCTCCAATCTTGTTTTCTCCCAATGGGATCAAATCTTTAAAGATCCCTTGACCACGGCGGCCGCTATCGATCGTGTTGTCCACCATTCGCGGATCATTGAATTCGGCTCTGATGTGACCAGTGTCCGGGCGGAACAAGCCGCTCAGCGTCATTCGTTGGAACTCGATCAGGCTACTACTGATCAGTCTGAACCTGAACAAAATTAACCTTTTTTAGGGGTATTTCTAATTGTCGCTGGTGTATACAACTAATTGTCGTTTGACACCCTTGCACGGAATAGGAATAACTTTAAGCTATTGTTGACCAAAGTGACGTTTCCCCGGTTTTGTGGAGAGAAAGAAAAGGTGTAATCTAAGAACCGGAGGAAGCGAACGATGACAAGAAGACGACAAACAATCAGCGCAGAGTTCAAACGAGAAGCCGTGGAACTCAGCCAAGCGCCAGACAAGAGCGTGCGAGAGATTGCTGAGGATTTAGGGATCCATCCCAACACGCTGTACCGCTGGCGGCATGAATTGAAACGAGATGGAGCACAAGCCTTTCCAGGCAACGGCCGGCTGAAGGCCGATGATGAGGAAGTGCGCCGTCTGAAACGAGAGTTGGCGGTGGTCAAACAAGAACGAGATATTTTAAAAAAAGCCATCAGCATCTTCTCACAACAACCGAAATGAAATATCAATTTATCAGGACCTATCGAAGCAGCTGGCCAATCAGCCGGATGTGCCGGGTAGTGGGGGTCTCCAGCAGCGGCTACTATGGCTGGCGTCAGCGACCAGAGAGCCAGCGAGCTCAAGCCAATCGGCGCTTAACGATCAAGATCAAGACGATCTATCAGCACAGCCGCCAGACCTATGGCAGTCCGCGGGTGCATGCCGAGCTGAACGAGCAAGGCGATCGCTGCGGCCGGCACCGGGTGGCCCGGCTGATGCGTCTAGCCGGCCTCAGAGCCGCTCAGACGCGCCGCCGACGGCAAACCACCACGGTAGACAAGAAGTTACCAGTGGCCCCTAATCGGCTCAAACGACATTTCAGCGCCAACAAACCCAACCAAGTATGGTTGGCTGATCTGACCTATATTGCCACCGATCAAGGCTGGCTCTACCTGGCCGCCGTGTTGGATATCTACTCCCGTCAGATCGTGGGCTGGGCCATGGACAAAACGATGACCGCTGACTTAACCTGTCGAGCGCTGGATATGGCCCTGGTTCAGCGCCGCCCACCCGCTGGCTTGATCCATCACTCCGATCGGGGCAGCCAGTATGCCTGTTATGATTATCAGGCGTTGTTAACCAAGCACGGCCTGCAACCCAGTATGAGTGGCACTGGTAATTGCCTGGACAACGCCCCGATGGAGAGCTTTTTTGCCACCCTCAAACGAGAGTTGATCTATCGCTGTCACTATCTGACCCGCCAGCAGGCCAAGACTGATATCTTTGATTTTGTTGAAACCTTTTACAATCGTGTTCGTCGACATTCGGCTTTGGGCTATCTCAGCCCGGTTCGTTTTGAGCAATTGGCCGCTGTCGCTTAATTTACTGTCCATTTTTCCGGGGCAACACCACGGCATCGCTGGGTTATTTACAGGGGATGATTACTTTCCAGATAATCCAAAGCGGGAACACAGAGCAAAAGAGCTTGCTGAAGACTGCCAAAACAAGGCAGGACAGCTAGCTTCATTAACGCCCCAGA
>JBFGLD010000759.1:0-3944 GCA_041576335.1 Anaerolineae bacterium
AAGCGCAGCCTCAATCGGCCGTATCTTAAAGAGCCGGGGGCTGACGGTAACGGTCCAGAAACTAGATCCTTATCTCAATGTTGATCCGGGTACGATGAGCCCTTACGAACATGGCGAGGTGTTTGTGCTGGAAGATGGTGCGGAAACCGATCTGGACCTGGGCGCCTACGAGCGGTTCATCGACGAAAATTTGACCTGTGCCAGCAATTTGACCAGCGGTCAAGTCTATCAAGAAGTGATAAATCGAGAGCGGCGCGGCGATTACCTGGGCAAAACCATCCAGGTTATCCCCCACGTTACCAACCAAATCAAGGCCAGTATTACCCGCGTAGCCCGCGAAAGTCAGGCCGATATTGTAATTGTCGAAGTAGGCGGCACTGTGGGCGACATAGAAAGTCTACCGTTTCTGGAAGCGTTGCGACAAATGCGGAAAGATGCCGGGCGAGACAACACATTTTACATTCACGTTACCTTGCTGCCTCACCTGCATGCCACAAATGAACTCAAAACCAAACCGACCCAGCACAGCGTTCGCGAATTGCGTAGTATCGGCATTCAGCCCGATATGATCGTTTGCCGGGCTGATTTACCGGTTGCCGATGAGCTGCGCGAAAAAATTGCGCTGTTTTGCGATGTTGAAAAAGAGGCCGTTGTGCCGCTGACTACAGTCGATACTATCTACGAAGTACCGCTCATTTTAGAAAAAGCAGGGATCGCCGAGTTCATTTGCAGGCGATTGGATATCGCCTGCGGTCCGCCCGATTTGAGTGAATGGCGCGATATGGTTGCCCACATAAAAAAGCCTAAGCCATCCCTTTCAATTGGCATTGTGGGCAAATATGTCGAATTGGAGGATGCCTATATTAGCGTGTACGAAGCCTTACAGCACGCTGCTAGCCAGCAAGATTGTGGAGTCAATATTGAATGGATTCCGTCCGAAAATTTGGAGCGGATGCGCGGGTTCGACCGGTTAGAGCAAGTTAACGGCATTGTTGTTCCCGGCGGCTTTGGTGAGCGAGGTATCGAAGGCAAGATTGTGGCCGCAAAATTTGCCCGGATCCGCCAAGTACCGTATCTGGGGCTTTGCCTGGGGATGCAGGTCATGGTTATTGAGCTGGCTCGAGAGGTGTTTGCCAGCGATAGCGCAAACTCGACCGAATTTAACCCCACCACACCCTACCCCGTTATCGATTTAATGCCCGACCAGCGTGATATTGCCGACCTGGGCGGTACCATGCGCCTGGGCAGTTATCCCTGCAAATTGGTCGAAGGCACGGTCGCGGCTCGGGCCTACCAAACCGATATTGTTCACGAGCGGCATCGACATCGCTTTGAGTTTAATAACGAGTATGGCCAGCAAATGTCCAAGGGAGGACTGGTGCAATCCGGTTTATCCCCGGATGGCCGGCTGGTCGAGATCGCCGAAATAAAAGACCATCCATTTATGCTCGGCAGCCAATTTCATCCGGAATTTAAGAGCCGCCCTACCCGTCCCCACCCCCTGTTTGCTACTTTTATCCGCGCTGCGCGCCAGCACGCCGGACTAATTGAATCTGACCTGCAAAAGAAGATCGCGGTGACGCTGGTACAGCCGACGAATCAGGTATAGCAATCTTGTTTGGCGGTTCTGGAGTTGTTTGATCTATTTTTTGCCGGCCAAATCCGGCCACAGCGTACGACTATCCGGGACGTTTTCGGACAATGGTGAAATCAGCGGGGCAGCTGCCGCCTATCTCCGACATTCTGGATGATCGGGCCGTTGCCCACACTGAGAGCAACGCCCAAAAGCAAATATTAATTATAGAAAAAATCCTGGCCGAATTAGGTACCGAAGCCAGTGTGGTGGACGTTTACGAAGGGCCAACGGTAACCCAGTTTAGACTGGCGCCCGGTCCTGAGGTCAAGCTCTCGCAATTAAAAAGTCTAGACCAAGATTTGGCTCTGGCCCTGTCCGGTGTTCCGGTGCAGATCGCAGAGCCAAGCCCCGACCATCCCTATGCCAGAATAATCGTCGCAAAACAACGTCGAACAACTGTCAGGCTTCGCGCTATCCTGGAGTCGGCAGAATTTGAACGAGCTGACGGACTATTAAAAATTGGTTTAGGGCTTGATACCTTTGGGACCCCTTTAGTGGTAGACTTGACGACGCTGCCCCATCTCCTCATTGGCGGTACAACCGGCTCCGGCAAAAGCGTCTGTATCAATGCGATCATTTCCGGCCTGCTGTGTTTGTACTTGCCCGAGCAAGTGCAATTTTTGATGATTGACCCGCTGCGCGTCGAACTAAAAAAGTATGACGGCTTGCCTCATCTATTCTGCCCGGTCATTACCGAGTCGGCGCAAGTAATTGAGGCACTCGATGCCGCCAATCAAGAAATAAACCGGCGTTTCACCGAATTATCCAAGTTAGGTGTGCGCAATTTGGCCGCTTACAATCGTCGCGCGCCCCACGCGAATAAAAACACCTTGCCCTACCTGATAGTTGTTATCGACAATTTGGTTGACTTGATGATGCGCGCCCCTAAAGAAATCGAGCAAGCGTTGGTTCGCCTGGCGGCCATGGGACGCAGTGCGGGTACCCACCTGGTGTTCGCCACGCAGCGCTCCAATGTTGATATTGTGGCCGGTGCGATCAAGGCCAATGCTTCCGGCCGTATTGCCTTTAGAGTCACCAGCAGCGCCGACTCGCAGTTGATTCTGGATATGGCCGGGGCGGAGGAGTTGTCTGGTGAAGGTGATATGCTCTTCAAAAGCCCTGAATTCCCCACGCCACGGCGAGCGCAAGGGGTATACGTCGCCGAAGCCGAGTTAGACCGTATTAGCGGGTTTTGGCGGCGGCGATGAAAGATATTCGAGCCTTAATCGCCGCCGCATATTCGCCGGACCGGGTCAGACCAGACCTCCGTCGCGTTGATCTACACGGAGCAGATCTGACTGGTGTGTGTTTAAACTGGGCCGATCTGTACGAGGCGTATTTACCCAACTCGGTTCTGAAAGGGGCCGACCTTGGTGAGGCTGACTTGCGCGGGGCCGATCTGCGAGGGGCCAACCTAAGCCGGGCTAACCTGAGCCGGGCCGATTTGCGAGGGGCCAATCTGAGCCGGGCTAATTTGGAGGACGCACAACTAAACTCCGCTAATCTCAGCCGGGCTAATCTGAGCGGTGCGAGCCTGGTCGGAGTGGAGCTCATTAATGTCGACTTACGTGAAACCGTAATCGACCCCACTACCCACCTCGGTCAAAAGTGGCGGTTAGTGTGGGAGATGGTTAACTGTGACAGAGCGAATCAAGACCTACGGGGAGCCAACCTGTGCCACGCGAATTTAAGCGGGATCGATTTGAGCCGGCTCAATTTGAACCGGGCCGATCTGAGCGATGCCGATCTGCGCTGGAGCAAACTGAACGAGACCAATCTTCAGGTGGCTGATTTGAGTCGGGCTAACCTAAGCCGAGCCGAGCTCCGTCGGGCCGATTTGCGCGGGGCCAAGCTTTGCCGGTCGAATTTGAGCCGGGCGGATCTTGCTGAGGCCAATATCGGCGGTGGGGATTTAGGTCAGGCCAACTTGATATCGGCCAATCTATACCGGGCAAATTTAACCAAAGTCAGTCTACACGGTGCCAACTTGAGCCAGGCTAATCTGTCCCAGGCAAAATTCGATTGGGCCGCTCGCTTAGCCGTTTATCTTAAAGGCTGGTAACCACCTTGGCCCTGAACCCAGCTCAATTGTGGTGGGCCATTCTCAAAGGTGGGGATCTACTTAAAGAGGAGAAATGTCGCACTCAAACGGTTGCCCCCCAAAGATGGTCAAGCTAAACGCCGGCCCCATTTTTCTTGGCGAAAATATTCGAGTGAGTATTTAAGTCTTTGAAATATTATGAAATTAGTGTTTTGGCTCGAATTTTGCTTACTTTATTACATAACTTAAGTTTGAATGGTCAGTGAG
>JBFGLD010000760.1:0-3940 GCA_041576335.1 Anaerolineae bacterium
CCGGTCTCCGTTTATCGAGAGTCCCTATTTTCCGGCCCTGATAACACGGCCTGACCATGCCTATCGTTTTCACTGCCCCAGGCGAGCTTGAGATGTGTTTCGATAAAATCCGGCTCAAAACCTTGAATAGTCCACGTAGTTAACATCTGATGGCAGGCTTTGGCGATGGCTTTTTCATCGGCAGCCGGAACAGTCTGCCACGTTAGATGCCAGGTATGGCCATCTAGTTGGCTGAGGCGCAGCGTACGATAAGCACACGGGTATAGAGCCACCGCCGGACAGGCAAAATGAAGTCGTGGCCCGATTCGATCAACTTTGGTGAGATGATGATGGCCGGTGAGAACGATTTTTACCTGGGGATTGTCGTCAAGCAGGGCTATCACTTCAGGCCCATTGTTGCACACAAACTTCTTCCACCGCGGCAAATCGTCTATTGGGGCTAATCTGTGCAGCGGATGATGCACGGCCAAGATCACCAGCTTGTCGCGATGCGTGCCCAGCTCATGCCTGAGCCATTCGAGCTGGAGGGTATCGATGACGCCGTCCCAATCTTCGTCCCGAACTGAATCGAGGCCAATGAGCTGCACTTTAGGGTTAAGGCCAATCGACCAGTATCCCACCTGAGCCTCAGACGCGGTTGGCCGGGCTTCAACTTGGGGATTAAAGTAGCGGGCAAATTGGTGACGGGTCAATCCCTCGCGGCTCTCCGGCGGGCGGCGGTCGTGGTTGCCGGGGATGACAAAGTAAGGCTTGGGCAGCAGTTTGACTGCTGTTTGAAAGCGATCAAGTTCTTGATAACTGGCGGTGTCGAATAAATCACCGGTAAAGAGCACAAAATCCAGACCCTCCATCGCCTTCAATCCGGCCACAATTTTCGTCAAAAATTCGGCCGCTTGGCCCGACAACATTTCGTCATGGTCACCCAACGCGGAAATATGAATATCGCTAATCTGAGCAAAATTTAGCGTCGTCATCGTTGTGTCTGTACGCAATCACAAAATATGGAGTGCGGGTCGGTGGCTTGGTTGAGGAACGGTATATCGACGATTTCGGGCCAGCAACTCCTTCCAGGCCTTTCCCAGACGGCGTATGCCTTCCTCGATATCTTCAGGCGTATGACAGGCAAAGTTCAAGCGTAGCGCCTGGGAAAAAGAGCCGCTTGCGGAGAAAACAGAGCCAATGGCAAAGGCCACGCTATATTTGATCGCCGTAAGATATAAATCAGTCGCGGTCGGCCCGTCTAAGGGCATTTGCACCCACAAATAGATCCCGCCCTGAGGATTATACCACTGCGCCTCAGCAGGAAAATATTGCTCGACGGCTGCCACCATTGCGTCCCGTCGTTGTCTATACGCGGTACGCACCTGCTGAAGGTGCCGGGCAAAATGTCCCGTGTTTAGATAGGCATGTAAAGCCCGTTGATTTAAAGGAGCCGTAAGAATATCGGCTGTTTGCTTGGTGGCGATAATCCGTTCGTACAACGCGGCCGGGACAACCAAATAGCCAATCCGGATACCAGGGGCCAAGGTCTTGCTATAGCCACCGGCGTGAAAAACAATGTCAGCGGTATCTAAGCTTTTTATGGGTGGGAGTTTTTTACCTTCATAGCGTAACTCATCGTAGCTGGCATCTTCCAAAATTGGAATGCCGTACTGGGTGGCGATGTCTAGCAGTGCCTGACGCCGGTCAAGAGGCATGCTTAGCCCGGTAGGGTTGTGAAAACTTGGCGTTACATAGATGAGTTGAGGGCGATGGCGTACAATGAGTTGTTCAAGTTGATCGGTTTTCATACCGTGCTTATCAAGCGGGACGCCAACCGGCTTTAAGCGACGCGACGTAATCTGGTCGAGCAAGCCCAGATAACAAGGATCTTCAACAATGATGGTACTCTCTTCACGACGCGCCAAAACACGCAGCACAATGTCGACGGCCTGTTGACAACCTGCCGTAATCAGAATATCGTTACCGCTAACGTCAATGCTCTGAGCCTGCAAATAACCGGCAATCTCGTCGCGTAAGGGGAAATAACCGGCGGCCTCTTCATACTGCAGGGCATTGGCGCCGTCGTGGCGCAGCACCTCATTGAGGGCCCGGCGAAATTCGTTGACCGGAAGGAATTCGCTGGCCGGGGCTCCACCTGCAAAGGATATCACTCCCGGTTGGCGTGCCAAGCGCATCATCTCGGCCACCATCTGATTAGCACTCCACGAGCGGCGTAGGGGCAGTGAATCCCGCCAAATAGAGGGACGATAAGCTTCGATATTTAACCGCTCACCGACCTCAATTTCGGCCACAAATGTACCGCTTCCGCGGCGACTGATGACCAGCCCCTCAGCCTCGAGCTCGGCGTAGGCATTTACAATCGTAATCCGATTTACACCCAGCTTTTTGGCTAACACTCGGCTGGCCGGCAGGCGAGTATTAGGCGGCAACTCTCCCGCTTCTATTTTGGCCCGCAATTGGTCGGCTACCTGAAGATAAAGGGCCTGATCACTTTGACGCGTGAGATAAATCAGCATTGAAGAAACGTCCAATTTTGTAATTGGATTGGTATTTTACCATACCAATTCTACTTTGCATAGAGCCAATTTCGCCAAATAGATGAGTCCAATTACCCAGGCCAAATTTCCTAAACGTAATAACCCATTTTTGTGTTATAATCTTATTATCCTGCACTAACTTGCTAACCAAAAAGGATTAGGCCTATGGAAAGTCAAGCACGAATCTTATCTATCGAAGACGATGCCGAGATGCGAGGATTGATCCAAGTCATATTGGAGCGCCGGGGTCATCACGTCATTAGTGTTAAGCTGGGTGAGGCTGGCCTGGAATTACTAAAAAGCTTAAAGCCTGACGTGCTGCTGCTTGACCTGATGCTGCCCGATATTGATGGCTGGGAGATTTACCATCAAATGAAGGCCGATGAAGAACTAATGTCGGTGCCGGTCATAATTGTATCGGCGAAAAGTGAAGAGCAAGATGCTGCCGCCGGATATCGAATTGTTGACAATGACCGCTATTTGGAGAAACCGTTTAAGGTCATGGATTTGATAAATACGGTGTACGAGGTCCTTGATAAACAAGCCATTGGTTGTTAGGCCAAACGGAATTTGACAAAACCAAAGCGGAGCTGAGAGCCGTTAGCTCCGCTTTTTGTTTCTTCAATTTCATCGGTGAGGGTCAACGCTCTAGAACAGCAGTTGTCATTGGTTGACAATTTATTTGATTGACCCTACAATTTTTGTCACTGCCACGACGTTGAGGGCTTGAACAAAGGGAAAGAACTTATGGAGTTTGGTGGAAAAGTAGTCCTCGTCACTGGTGCTGCGTCGGGAATGGGCGCAGCCACATCCCGCGAGTTCAGCAAAGCTGGGGCGCAGGTGGTGATGGTCGACATCAACAGCGAGTTAGCCGAAAACGTGGCCGGCGAAATTGGCGTCCAACCGCCGCTTATCGGCGACGTGAGCGACTCGAATTTTTGTAACCAGGCCGTTGAAATTGCCCTGAAACGCCATGGTCGCCTGGACGTTCTGGTAAACTGCGCCGGTATTATCGTGCGGGCTGATGCGCACGGCACCACGGACGAACAGTGGCAGCGCATTATGGCCGTCAATGTAAACGGCCTCTTTTTTATGAGCCGGGCTGCCCTCAGCCCGATGAAAAAACAGGGAAAAGGTGCTATTGTCAACTTTGGCTCCATCTGGGGAGATGTCGGCGCGGCGGGCGTGGTGGCCTACTGTGCCACCAAGGGAGCCGTTCACCAGATTACCCGGGCCATGGCTTTAGACCACGTTAGAGATGGCATTCGGATCAATGCTGTCTGCCCGGGTGAAGTGGATACACCCATGCTGCGGTCTGCCCGCTCTCAATCGCCCACGCCTGAAGATATGGAAAAATTGGCTGCAACGGTTCCACTGGGCCGCCTGGCCCAGCCGGTGGA
>JBFGLD010000761.1:0-3935 GCA_041576335.1 Anaerolineae bacterium
GAATTCGGCCCGGAGTCAACCTCAGCAGTTTACCAGGCGCTCCAGTTTTGGGCCGTGGCCTTGATTGCTCATTCAGTCCTGGAGGTGATCAACCGCGTCTTTTACGCCCAGAAAGATACGATGACGCCTTTTCTTAGCTCGCTTGTCAGCATGGTCATTAACATTGCGTTAGCCCTGGCGTTATACCAATCACTGGGCCCCGGTGGGTTGGCTTTATCAAACGGCGTGGCCGTGACCGTCGAGGTTTTAATCATGCTGGTCATCGCCCACCAGCGGATGGGCGGTATTGAGGCCGACTCTATCCTTAGCACTTTGATCCGTACGCTGCTCGCCGCCGGGGCAATGGGTTTTGCCGTGGTGGCTTTTACGACCGCTGGTCCAACACTATCGCCCCTCGTTAGCGCTGCCGGAGGCGGGCTCTTGGGCCTGGGGGTTTACCTGGCTGCGGGATTGCTGCTCCGGGTTGAAGAAATTCGACTGATTCCGCGACTGGTCGGGCGCTAAAATCCAACATTTGCCGTCCGATAATCAAGACAGGGGAAGTTGAGACGAGCGTTTACCCTTCCCCTCTAAAGCGTGAGATCCTGTTGCTCCGGACCAGGTCCTTGGTTAACTACTCTGCCTTCTCCGCTTTTCCTCAGCCAATTTGCGAGCCTGCGCCGGCCAGGTAGAGGGATCTGCAATTTTCCAGGCTTGCTCTTCCATCAACCCTACCAGCCGGCTCACTTCAGTAGCTGCCAACTGTTCAAAGGTGAAGATGCCCTGCCCATTTAGCAGCTTCGAAATCTTTGGACCAATCCCAACTATTTTTTTGAGGTCGTCGGGCTTAGCTGGGCTTACGGCCGGGGTGGCCGCTGCGGTTTCGGCGGGTTCGGAAACAGCCTTTACCTCGGCCACCGGCGGCGTGGGTTCGGGCCCCGATCTTAACTCGGCGGCGGATGCTGCCGGCCTGGGAGCCGGTCCAGCTCTCGGTGCCGGTGCCGCCTGTTTTGCTGCTGCCGCAGACTCCGGGAAAACCGGCTCCGGGATTGTTTTTGGACGAGCCCCCCTTACCTCCTCGCTCTCGTCACGCAAGGTCCACAGCACGCCAATGAGTACGACGATTAAACTACCCACAATCCAGATCCACAAAGGTATTCTTTGAAATGGGTTCTGCTGTTGGGCTTGAGGCAAAAATCCGGGCATAATTAAAGACGGACTAATATTTGTATTCAACCAAAAAGCCACTATGAATAACCCTCCCCTTGTCACGTAGCAATCTGTTTTTCTGGTGACTGGCACGTTTAGGTACCAGTCACCTTTGAACTATTAGCTACCGTCAGAACGAAATCGTTTCAGCAAAGTTTCTACTTCTCGACCGGCAATTTCACGCGACCCCAGGCCAAATGCCAAGGCTACAGCCACTGCCACTGCCGCCAAAGAGATACCAAAGGCCAAGTTGACAATATCTTCCGCGACACCGACCTCGAACAGGGCGATGGCTGCCGCAAATATGATGATTACAACGCGGGCTGCTTGGGCCAACAAGTTGGCATTCCTTCCCGCCGTACTGAGGACCACGCGATGCGCCAAATTGGCAGCGAACATGCCCAACCCGAAGATAATCAAAGCCAAGATGACCTGGAAGAAGAACGTCAGGAACCGGGCCACCAAATCCGCCACGATACCGAAGCCCAACAGCTCAGTCGCTTCGATGGTGGCGAACAGCATCAGGCCCACCAGAACTAAATACCCAACCAGTTCAGATGGGGTCCACTGACCTTCTTGCGCCTCACCACCTAGCCCAATCAAGGCCAAGACGCGGTTAAAACCAACGCTGGTGAGCAATGTTGTCACCAATCCCGATACGAGTCGGGCAACAAAATAGGTAATGCCCAAGATTAACATCGCGCCAAAGATGGCCGGGATTGCATTTAACAGCGTATTAAGCATATTCGTCGCCGGGGCCGAGATAGCTTCAATCTGGAGGGCTTGTAAGGCAGCGATGATCACCGGGATGAGAACCAAGACGTAAACCACGGTCCCTATAACGGCCGACAAGGCTTGCCCCCCGGTCGCCGTTTCCTGTATCCCGACCCGGTTACCTAAATTATCGGTACCAACTGCAGCCAAAAAGCTGGTTACGATTTGGCGGATGATCCGGGCGATAAACCAGCCTACCAACAAAATGACGACCGACCCAACGACATTGGGTAAGTAAACGAGGAGCGTACTGAGCATATCCTGGATTGGAAAGAGCAGACCCTGCAATTGCAATGCGCCCAAAATCATGGGTAGGAACAATAACCAGATAAACCAGTACACGATCGTGGCCAATGTTTCGCTCATCGGCGGTCGGCCTTCCTCGGCCAATCCCACCTGGCTGGACAGGGTATCGTCAAGTTTGGTAGCGCCTAAGATTTTTGAAATAATTAAGCGCAGGACCGTGGCGATTATCCAGGCCACAAAGGCCAAGGCAGCCGCGCCTAGTAAGTTCGGTACAAAGGCAAACAGCCCATCGAGTAGAGTATTTAGAGGTTCTGTTACTTGCGGCAAATCCAGGAACTGGAACACCGTCACCAGGACAAACAGCATTACAATCCAGAAAACTATCTTGCCGATTACATCTTCGACGTTGAACCCCGGTTTTGAACCCACCCGACTGGCCAATTGGTTATCGAGTGATGTACGCTCAAGCAGCTTGCGCACGCCGGCCGCAATAAGAAGCGCTATTAACCATCCGCCGATTAGAATGAGGAGGGCTAGTCCAACATTTATGGCCACTCCACCAACAGTTTGAATGAGTTGATCTACAACTGGCATTTTTATCCTCCCTCTTTAATATAAATTTATTTGATTCGGTTATTTCTTACCAAACAAGCCACCCAGCCCTTGAGCCAAGCCGCTAATATCCTTCCCTTCCAAAACATTGTCGATTTGACCGGCTATCGGTTCCGGCAGCTTATCTTGGAGGTATCCAAGAACCGTTTCAACTGCTACTTTGGACTTCTCGTCAGAGAGGCCCGTTTTTTGAGAAACCAGCTTAACTAATTCGTCCATATTTTTATCTCCTGTAACGTTTTTTGGAATGAGAGAGCAGACATAAGGATGTGTGGCTGAGTATGCGACGAGAGCGTGAGGGTAGAAAAAGACGTGACCTTCAAAAATCCAACAATTTTTGCAGGTCAATTATAACATGGTAAACTCACATTTGACCAATTTTTCACTAACGTATGGGTTTGGTCCAAGAACCACACCAAATTTTTGCACTTCTTGGCAACCTTATTAAAATGAGGGTTGCTGTTAAGTTTGACTTGGCTCAGTGGTCTCAAAGCCTCGCCATCGTTTAACCGGGCAGATGGACACCACCCGCCATCAGGTCATTTTGCGGGACTGCCATTTCAGTTCGGTTCAGGCTGATCAACTCTTCCAGAGATAGTAAGGCATGAACATTACATTTCATATTAAGCAAACCTCGATCAAGTCCACATGATTTACCCAACAGCATCATCCCGAATTACTCGTCGACTCACCCCGGCCCGCGGGTGGTGCATCTGTGGTAAATCCCCTCCAGTGATCCTGCGCTTTGCCCTGTTTGGATTGCTTCTGGGCCTGGTTACCGCCTGCGCGGCGGGCAACCCGATTCAAGCCCCTGCCCCCACGGCGACCCCCACACTGCCACCATTGGCCTTAGCCGTAGACGTGATCGATGACGCGATCATCGTACACATCCCCATCGATCCCCCCGGCTTCAATGCTTACCTCAACGATACCGGCTACGAATCATTGGCCGGTGAGCTAGTTTATGGAGCGCTGGTCGAAATTGGGCCGGACGGTCGCTACTACAATGAACTTGCCGCCAATATTCCGACACTGGCTAATGGCGAACTTAGTCAAGACGGCCTCGATGTAACCTGGCGACTGCGACCTGGCATCGTCTGGAGCGACGGTCAGGC
>JBFGLD010000762.1:0-3935 GCA_041576335.1 Anaerolineae bacterium
AGGCCCTGAATGCGCTGCGGGAACGCTATCCCCAGGCGACCATTGTGCTTACGCTAGGTCAAATAGGGGCTATCGGGGCCGAACCGCTGGGCCAAGCGGTGCATCAACCGGCCTTTCCCGCGGAGGAAATCGGGCGGCTGGGAGGCGGCGATGCGTTTACGGCCGGTTTTTTGTACGGCTACCTGACCACAACCGGTACCGGCGAGAAATTGGACCGCGCGCTGCGTTGGGGCGCGGCTGCGGCAGCGATTAAATATACTATCCCCGGCGATATGCCCCTGTTCCGGCGGGCGGAAGTCGCGCAGCTGACCGAGCGAGACGGCGCCGGCTCAAAACTCGTACGTTAGATAAGGAGGTGTTATGTCCAATCGATTAATCAACGAAAGCAGCCCGTATCTACTGCAACACGCTAACAACCCTGTTGATTGGTATCCCTGGGGTGAAGAAGCGCTGTCCAAAGCCAAAGCCGAGAATAAGCCAATATTTTTAAGTATTGGCTATTCTGCCTGTCACTGGTGCCACGTGATGGAACACGAGAGCTTTGAAGACGACGAGACGGCAGCGATCATGAATGATCTTTTTGTCAATATCAAGGTTGATCGGGAAGAACGACCCGATCTTGACTCGATATATATGGATGCCGTCGTGGCAATGACCGGCCAAGGAGGCTGGCCGATGAGCGTTTTTCTTACGCCCGACGGTAAGCCTTTTTATGGCGGAACCTATTTTCCACCGGCACCACGCCATGGCATGCCCGCTTTTACGCAAGTACTGCAAAGTGTAGCCCATGCCTATCACAACCGGCAAGAAGATGTGGTCAACAACGCCACGGCCCTGATGGCCCGAATCAGGTCGTCCGTTCCGCTGCAAGGTCAAGGTTCGTTAGATCCGGCGGTTCCGAAACTCGCCCTTCAGGCACTAGCTCGTAATTTCGACTGGACCTACGGCGGTTTTAGCGGCGCGCCCAAATTTCCCCAACCGATGACCTATGATTTCCTGCTGCGTGCGCATCACAACGGTGACCAGGCTAAAGCAATTGAGATGGTTGAACTCACGCTCCGCAAAATGGCTCACGGCGGAATGTACGATCAGCTGGGGGGCGGGTTTCACCGCTACTCAGTGGACGCGGTCTGGCTGGTCCCTCACTTTGAAAAAATGTTGTATGACAATGCTCTCCTGGCTCGCCTTTACCTGCACGCCTATCAGCTTACCGGCAAGCCCTTCTATCGCCGGATTGTAGAGGAAACCCTGGACTATGTTATGCGTGAGATGACCCACGCTGACGGAGGGTTTTATTCTACGCAGGATGCCGACAGCGAGGGAGAAGAAGGTAAATTTTTCCTGTGGACACCGGCCCAAGTCAAGGAAATTCTCGGGAGTGAAGAGGGTGAAATTTTCTGTACGGCCTACGACGTTCGTCCCGGCGGCAATTTTGAGGGAAAATCAATTCTCAACATTCCCCTGCCTATTGACCAACTCGCCGAGCAGTTGAAACTGCCGCTTGAAACATTGGAAGATAGGCTGAGTCAAGGCCGGGCCGCCCTGTTCGCCGAGCGTGAGCAGCGGGTCAAGCCCGGCCGTGACGAGAAAATAGTGACAGCCTGGAACGGGCTGATGTTGGCTGCGTTTGCTGAAGCCGGCCGGGTCTTAGATCGCTCTGATTATATCAAATTGGCTATACGAAACGCTGAATTTGTCTTGTCAACTATGATGAAGAATGGTCGCTTGTTCCGTACCTGGAAAGCCGAGTCCGGTCCGGCGAAGTTGATGGGGTATCTCGAAGATTATGCTTTTTATGCAGATGGGCTGCTTGCCCTGTATCAAACCACCTTTAAGCCGGGCTGGTACCAAGCAGCTCGAGACTTAATGGACGTCGTCTTAGATCATTTTCAAGATGATGAACAAGGGGGCTTTTTTGATACGGCTGACGATCACGAAGCCTTGGTCGTGCGCCCCAAAAGCCTACAGGATAACGCGACTCCTTGCGGCAACAGCATGGCGGTTCGCACGTTGCTGCAGCTGGCTGCTTACACCGGCCAGGTTCGATATGAAACGCCCGCCATCGAAGTTTTAGTTTCCTTGCAGGCGGCCATGAGCCAATACCCAGGTGCGTTTGCCCACTGGTTGGGCGCTTTGGAGTTCGCCGTTGCCCCGCCAAAAGAGATTGCGGTCGTTGGCCAAGCCGATGCGCAAGATACCCGGAAGCTGCTGCAAGTGCTTCAGAATCCCTATCGCCCCAATCAGGTGGTCGCTATGACTACCGAAAATGAGATCACCGGTCATCCCGAATTGGTTGAAGGCCGTCCAACCGTTGATGGAAAGGCCACTGTCTATGTATGCCAAAACTTTACTTGTAAACAACCGCTGACAACCGTCGCTGACCTTGAGAAACTGTTGGCAGCCTAAATCGGCACGATTACAAAGAAAAAGCCACCGAAACCGGTGGCTTTTTACCAAGAATAAATAGATAGAATTACATAAGAATAAAAGTTTAGAGGTTGGTGACAACGTTACTGAAGACGTTACCAACGACCGGGCCGAGGATTAGTAGAATAGCGATGACTACAATAGCAACCAAGACCAAGATCAATGCATACTCGACCAAGCCCTGACCTTCTTCACGGGGTAGAAATAACACGCCAGATCGACCTCCTTTCTTAGAGTTTTAAGGTAGCATTACTACCAGTTATTATAGCAGGCTAATGTTTGAATTCAGTTTGAGCAACGCGGCAAACTGCCATCTTGGCTAACCTTTACCGGTCAATCAATATCAATACAAAAAGCCTAGAATCTACTATACCATAGGATCGGAGTTTTGCCAACCATTCTTCAAAAAACTGGGCAATAGCAAATTCCAGTAAAAGTGTTGAAATAACGGGCCTTATTTGTAAAAGCGAGCGGGTTAAGGTCAAGCTTGCGCAACGATAATCACGCTGTCAAAGGGCGCGGCAAAGCCCCAGGATGTTTTTCAAAATATTTAATAAGATTTGGGGACGGATCATGATTTCCACTTGATGTTACAGCCCATACTCGGCTTTTGTTCGGGATCAGGCAACCGGCCTCCTAATATGGCATCCAGGGCCTTACGAATATCGCGGCCTGTGACGGGCGTGTTATTACCGGGCCGAGAGTCATCCAATTGACCGCGATAAACACACCTCAGATCACGATCAAAAATATAATAATCGGGGGTGCAGGCCGCCTTGTAGGCTTTGGCCACCGCCTGGGTTTCATCGTACAAATACGGGAAAGGGTAGCCCAGCCTGCCGGCAACTTCTTTCATCTTTTCCGGGCCATCCTCAGGATAATTTTTTACGTCATTGGCGTTAATAGCAATGAAAGATACGCCTTTGGGTTGGTAATCGTTAGCTAACTGTACAAGCTGGGTTTGAACGAGTTTGACAAAAGGACAATGATTACAAATAAACATAACCACGGTGGCCTTATCCGATTTATGGCCGGCCAAGGTCACAATCTTTCCTGTTACAGTATCTGGTAGGCTAAAAGGTGGAGCCGTAGTACCTAAATCAACCATTGTTGAAGTTATAGCTGCCATTGTCTTTCTCCTTTTAATTTATTCAAAGTCCAGCCCTCAGCGCATCGCCTCGATCCGTTTTAAGGCCCGGTCAATCCGTTTGAGAACGGTTTCTTTGCCCAGAATCTCCAGGGTTTCAAACAGGGGTGGCGCCACCATTTTTCCACAGACAGCCACCCGAATAGGTTGGAACATTTGACCTGCCTTTAATCCCAAAGATTTAGCTCCCGTTCTGAGGGCCGAGTCAATAGAATCGTGATTAAATTCAGTTTCGGCCAAAATGGTCCGGCCACTACTCAGAACATGAGACACATCGACCCAACTCATTTTCTTCGGAACCAGCAGGTTGGGGTCATAATCCGGCAATTGCTCGCAAAAAAAGAAGTCAACCCACTCTGCC
>JBFGLD010000763.1:0-3931 GCA_041576335.1 Anaerolineae bacterium
TGACGATATCCTCATCGAGGTACCATAATCTTAACTTAACCTAAATTTTGACTTTACGAAAATCTTAGGAGGCTTTTGATGACTCACGTAATTACAAAACTCTGCACCCGCGAGGGAGATTGTGTAGAGGTTTGTCCGGTGGACTGCATTATCCCCGGTCCGAAGAATGATTCAGATTGGGGCGCCTACTTTTATATTGACCCTGACACCTGTATCGACTGTGGCGCATGTATACCGGTTTGCCCTCCAGAAGCTATTTTCACCGAAGAGGATTTACCCGAAGAATATGAACAAGATACCGCAATGAATGCCGCCTTCTTTACCGATGGTCCCGGCTACTGGGACTATGACCTGGATGAAGAACGATTACAACATTGAGACAATGCCCCCTTTTGTAGCGAAATTGTAAGAAGCGGATAACGTTGAAACATCCAACGTACCGCTTTTTCTCTTTCAAAGAGAGGTATTGGATTGACTTTAGCCGTCCCAAACCAGGCCATGGCGATTGTAGCCCATCCAGATGACTGTGAGTTTTTGTGCGGCGGAACAATTGCCAAATGGTGCAAAGCCGGCACGGAGATGAGCTACCTCATATTAACTAACGGCAATAAGGGTAGCGACGACCCAGACATGACCTCGGAGAAACTGGCGGTCATCCGCAGAAAAGAGCAGCATGCCGCGGCCAACGCGTTAGGCGTGAAACACGTCATGTATTTGGGTGAGCCCGATGGCGAACTCCAACAAACCCTAGCCCTGCGCAAGCGGGTTGTGACAGAGATACGGCGCTTCAGACCTGAGATTGTAATCACTTTTGACCCCACCCGTTACTTTGTTGCGGACAGCCGCATCAACCACGCCGACCACCGGGTTGCCGGCGAAATTGCGATTGATGCTATTTTTCCGGCCGCCCGCAACCGCATGTATCACCCCGAACTCCTCGCCGAGGGCTTAGAACCTCACACCGTTCTGGAAGTCTATCTCATGGTCCCAGAACAGCCCAACCGCTGGGTCGACATTTCTGAATTCATCGACACCAAAATCAAGGCAATCTTGTGCCATGCCAGCCAGTTTGACGACCCCGATAGCATCGCCGAGCGTGTTCGAGACCGCCATCGCAGCGTTGATCAATATGGCCGCCAAATATTTCGAGAAGAATTCAGAGTTTTGAGAATCGGGTAGGCACCCAGATCAATTGCCGGGAGTCAAAGTCACGCTCGATCCGTGACTGTTGATAGTCATACGACACAATATGGCGCACTTATTCAAACAATGGAGGCAATCATGAAATACCGCACTGAAACCGACAGCATGGGCGAAATTCAGGTACCCGCCGACAGCTACTACGGAGCCCAGACGGCTCGATCGCTAATGAATTTCAAGATTGGCGGCGACCGGTTCCCCAGGGAACTGATTCGAGCCTTGGGAGTTCTCAAAAAAGCCGCTGCGCTGACCAATAAGGAGTTGGGCACACTGCCGGCCGAAAAAACAAAACTTATTGTTCAGGCTGCGGACGAGGTCATCGAAGGTGCCCTGGACGACCATTTCCCGCTGGTCGTGTGGCAAACCGGCAGCGGCACCCAAACCAATATGAACGCCAACGAAGTGATCGCTAATCGGGCTATTGAGCTGGCCGGCGGCGAAATGGGCAGCAAAAAACCAATCCACCCCAATGATGATGTCAACAAGGCTCAGTCGTCCAACGACACCTTCCCCACGGCCATGCACATCGCCGCCGTCGAGCAAATCACTCACCATTTGCTGCCGGCGGTCAAAATCCTTCGAGACACGCTGCAGGCCAAGTCCGAAGCCTTTGCCAACATCATTAAGATTGGCCGGACCCATTTAATGGATGCCGTCCCTTTGACGTTGGGTCAGGAATTCTCCGGATATGTTCAGCAGTTGGATAACGATATCAAGCGAATTGAAGTTAGCCTCGACGGTTTGTTGGAGTTAGCTCTGGGTGGCACCGCCGTGGGCACCGGTCTAAACACGCCCGCCGACTTCGCCGTCAAGGCTGCCGCCCACATCGCCGAAATGACGGGCCTGCCGTTCCGCACTGCTCCCAACAAATTTGAGGCACTGGCTGCCCACGACGCGATCGTATTCGCCAGCGGTGCGCTCAAAACTCTGGCCGCGTCGCTTATGAAGCTTGCCAACGATGTGCGCTGGTTGGCCTCCGGTCCTCGCTGTGGTATTGGCGAACTGTTCATTCCCGAAAATGAGCCCGGCAGCTCGATTATGCCCGGAAAAGTTAATCCAACCCAATCCGAGGCCATGACCATGGTCTGTGCCCAGGTTATGGGCAATGATGTTGCCATCAACGTGGGCGGTTTCTCCGGAAACTTTGAACTAAACGTGTTCAAGCCGGTGATGATCTTTAACTTATTGAACTCTGTCCGCCTGCTGGGTGACGCCTGTCAATCCTTTAACGACAACTGCGCGGTGGGCATCGAGCCCAACAAAGCAGTCATCGAAGGCTACCTGAAGAACTCCCTAATGCTGGTGACGGCGCTTAACCCCCACATCGGCTACGACAATGCGGCCAAGGTGGCCAAGAAAGCCTTTGCGGAAAACAAAACGCTGCGCGAGACTGTCGTTGAGCTGGGCTTGCTTACCGGCGAGAAATTTGATGAGGTCATCCGGCCTGAGAAGATGATCGGGCCAAAGGCGTAACTGCCTAGCGCGTACTGCGCAGAAAGAGATCCACTCGCTCAATATCGGCTTGGACCCGCGCCTCAAGGGAGTCGTCTACTTCGGTCAACAACTGCCACCGGCTACTTGTGGCAGTGCCGGTGGATACCTGCCACACCCCAATAATCTGGCCGTTAAGTAAGATCGTGGGCTTGGCTGAGCCGGAACTGCTAAAGACCTGGCGCTGCAGCGTTTGGTCGGAAAAGTAGCGGCTGCGGCTGGCTCGATGAGCGACGGTAAAAGGGTCGTTGGCAGGCAAAATGTTGAGCACCGGCTCAACAGCCGGCCGAATATCCCGTAATGCATCAGCCTGACTCTTAAGAAGCAGCATCATACCGGGGATGCCTTCGACCAGGGCCAGCGTCGTTTCTGCGTTCAAAGCATTTACCGCTCGAGCCGTTTCGCTTTTACTTAAACCGGTCCAGAAGCTAACGTCGGCTTCAGCCGCCGGGCCAAAGACAGCCAGGTAGGCACGTACAAGGCTCATTTGAGCCGTCGACTCATCAGGCGTTTGGCTTAAATCCAGAAAGGGATACCAGTGCGATATGAGGGCGTAGACCAGGTTATCCGGGGTCCCTACCTCATCCCCCGGCTCTCCACCCAGCCACGGCGGTCCCTCCTGACCGGCGACGATTATGCCCCTGGAGGCCAACCAACGTAGGGCCAGTTCCACATTGCTGGTCGTGCTGACTCGCCCGCCCCGGCTGGTCTGGGTCAACTCACGCCCGAGGGTTGGAGCGAGGCGCTCGGCAATGGATTGGGCCCTGCTGGGTCCTTCGCCCAGTACCGCCAAGATGGCCTCACCCACCTGCGCGATTTCAATATTCTCGATTCCCCATAGTCGAAATTCGCTGTTAAGGGCCTGCCTACGCTGCCGCGCAGTGGCCGCGTATAGACTGAGGTAATCATCTGTGCGGACGATGTAAAAAATGCTGCGCATCAAGATATTGTTAATTAAGGTCCGGTCTTGAAAAAGCGCCGCTGACAATTCATCTGGCTTAAAGGCTTGGAGCCGTGCCCTGGCCGATAGAACAGATGTCACTCGCGGTTGGCCCGGCAGCCCGGCCAACGTTTTGACCAGGTCGTTTAGGTTACCGGCCGGCCGGATCAGATGATTTTTGTCTAAAATAAATTGTGCAGCTTGGGCGAGGGTGGCACGTATCATTGAATGTCTGCGATTATTTGCCTCGATCTGGTCCTCAATGTACCATACCCGCTCATTCAATTCAACACGAAGCCA
>JBFGLD010000764.1:0-3930 GCA_041576335.1 Anaerolineae bacterium
CGTCGCCGGGCAAGAAGTGACCAACACCGGACCGCGTAAAATTATGGCAGCCGGTTTAGGGCGTATTCCTGAGGATCGCCACGAAAGCGTGGTAGCAGAGTTGAGTGTGGCCCAAAATATGGCCCTGGAACATCTCGACGAGTTTGTCAAAAGTAGCGTGTTGGACCACCGGCGAATCCGCCGGCACGCTGAGGCGTTAATCAATGAGTACCAGATTAAGGCCAGGGCACATGATAAAATTCGCACGCTGTCGGGCGGCAATATGCAAAAGGTCATATTGGCCCGAGTGATCGAGCGCAATCCCAAAGCCATTGTAGTAGCCCAACCCACCCGCGGCCTTGATGTGGGCGCCACTGAATATGTGCGCAGTAAGTTGTTGGAGCAGCGGGCCAAAGGGGCCGCAATTCTACTCATTTCCGAAGACTTAGATGAAATTTTAGAGTTGTCAGACCGAATTGCGGTGATCTATGAAGGCGAAATTATGGGCATCGTGCCCGCGGCCGAGGCCGATACCGAACGGCTTGGTTTATTGATGTCAGGGGTAAAGGAGTGACCGATGGGCCTGAAAATTGAACGCATCCCGGCTCCCGTGTGGATGCGTCCGTTTATCCCAATTGCCGCCATCGTGGCAACCTTTGTGTTAACGGCCACCTTAATCGTTATGGTCAATGCCAATCCAATCGAGGCCTATTATTATTTCTTGGTTGATCCGCTCTCCAGCCGGACCAGCGCGATCGAGGTGCTGGTTAAGTCAACGCCGCTGCTACTGACGGGAGCGGCCGTAACGTTTGCTTTTATTGGAGGCTACTGGAACATTGGCGCCGAAGGACAGCTCTACGCCGGGGCGACTGCCGCTACCGCTGTCGGCATCCAAATGCAAAACGTGTCGCCCTGGGTAGCCATACCCTTAATGATTGGGGGCGGTTTTGCGGCCGGGATGTTGTGGGCGCTGGTACCGGCCCTAATGAAAGTTAAGTTGGCGATTGATGAGGTCGTTACCACGCTGTTGCTCAACTCGGTCGCCCTCTTTATCGTCAGCGCCTTACTGAATGGGCCCTGGCGCAATCCTATCTCTCAATGGCCCCAATCACCGGAAATCGCGCCGGCCGCCATCTTTCCCAAATTGATTCCCCGTTCCCGGTTGCATCTGGGCTTTATTGTGGCTGTGACCATTATCATCGTACTCTGGTTTATTTTCACGCGTACCTCTTTCGGACTGCGCATGCGAGCTGTCGGGCTGAGCCCGGCCGCAGCCCGGTTTGCCGGGATCAATGTTGAAGGAACTGTGCTCATCTCGGCTTTGGTCAGCGGCGGTATTGCCGGCCTGGCCGGAGTCAGCGAAGTCGCCGGAATCCACTATCATCTGATTGATGCTATCTCACCCGGATATGGGTATACCGGTATCATTATTGCCACCCTGGGAACTTTAAACGCTTGGGGCGTGGCTTTGGCGGCCCTGTTTATCGGTTTGATTGATACCGGGGCACAAACCGTCAGCCGGGCTTTGGGGGTGCCGTCCTATTTGGGCGATGTCATCCAGGCGACGCTGCTTTTGGTGACGCTGGGTATGCTGCTGTTACAAGGTTATCGTGTCAGGCGCCGGAGCCGTTCCGAATTGGATCGAAGGGAGACAACAGCGTGACCTTGGCCATATTTTTGACATTCTTGGTTGGTTTAATTGCAGCCACGCTGCGGGTAGCCACGCCCCTTATTTTTGCCACCGTCGGCGAATTGTACACTGAGCGGGCTGGAATTCTGAATTTGGGTATCGAGGGCATTATGTTTCTCGGCGCATTTGTTGGATTTGCCGTTGCCGCCCAGGCCGAAAAGGCCGGGTTAAGCAGTTATTTATGGCTGGGGCTTTTGGGGGCGGTCGCCGCCGGCGGCGTGATGGGCCTGTTGATGGGCTTCTTTAGCGTGACTCTGGGGGTCAATCAGCACGTCTCGGGATTAGGCATTACCCTGCTGAGTATTGGCCTCTCGCTTTTTGGCTTTCGCCTGGTCTTTGGAGAAAGTTCCGTTTTGCCCTCCATTGACCCATTTTCCCAATACTCTATTTTTGGTGATTTACCCATTCTGGGCCCTATATTTAGGCAGTACGTGCTGACCTACGTGGCCTTTATCATATTAATTCCCCTGGCCTGGTGGCTTCTCTACCGCACCAGCTGGGGGCTGCAGCTGCGGGCAGTCGGCGAGAATCCCGAAGCAGCCGACGCGGCTGGAGTAAATGTTTTCCAAACGCGCTATATAGCCCTGATGGGCGGCGGCATGCTGATGGCCATTGGCGGCGCGTTTTTGTCGCTGGCCCAACTGGGCGCATTTTCGCCGGGCATTATTGCCGGGCGGGGTTGGGTCTGTATTGCCTTGGTCATCTTTGCCAAATGGGATCCGATACGGGCAATGTGGGGCGCGCTCCTATTCGGAGGGGTCTTTGCCTTGCAACTGCGCTTGCAAACCGTGGGCTTGGAGCTGCCTTTTGAAGCTTTTCTGGCTCTGCCCTACGTGGTTACCATTATCGCCCTGGCCATCGCCGGACGAAATGTGGCTTATCCGGGCGCTTATCTAAAACCGTACCGCCGGGAATAAGGCTCTGTCAGGAAAAAAGCCATAACTACAACCCCATAAAGATCGTGCCTCGCATCTCCATCGGTTGGAACATGATCCACAAAGCGGCAGCCAACATTAGCCATGACAGCAGGCCCCAGGGTATGAATGCTCGCAGGGCGACTTGGCGTTGCTTGTAATGATCGACGGCTATCCGGAACGCGACAACCAGGGAACCCAACAACCCCAAATACAAAAAAATTGTCTGGATTGGAAAGAGCCAGTCGGGGGGCACGATGGGTCCGAGCTGCCATTGTGGTGACCCCACCGCAAAGCCGCTATCGTTGAGAAATGATTGGCTAACCGGGATGAGGGTAAGGGCTCCGGTGAATAGGTGGAAGGCGTAGTGGGCCAGCCACATGCCAAAGCCCATCGGCACGAGGCTGTAGGCGAAGCGGCGGATTAGGAGCCCCACCGGCTCCGGTCGCCGGCCGGCCAGCCACCAGCTCAAAAAACCGGTGCCGGTCAAAAGGATTGTGGGCAGGACGATCAAGCCCAGGCCAAAAATTAAGATGAGGCCGGGCGTCTCCGAGGTCGTGTTTAGCCATTGGGCGATGTTTCGTTGAAGGGTAAAGACCGGGGTAATCATTCCAAAGGCATTGAAATAGGCTCCAAAAACAAATACTAGAGCCAGTGCCGCCACATCCCATCGCCGGCTAAAGCGCCCGATCCCGGAGCGCCGGGAATCGTCCCATAGTTCCTGCGTTGGAACTCGCAGCGCAAAACCCACGTTGTCGTGGGGGCAAGCATAAACGCAGTCCAGGCAAAACGTACAGTCCATATTGCCAACTTTCTTCTCCTGGAACAGCCACAGCTCGCAGCCGCGCTGGCCGGTGCGTCTGTTACCGGCGATGCAATCTTTGGTGTGACACGCGGTACAGACTTGGGCGCTCCTGATTTTAATTTCGGCCGGAGAGTTTAACGCTCCCAGAAAATTAAACTGCCCTAAGGGACAAATATATTTACAAAAAGCTGCCCCTTGAAAAAAGGTATCGACGATAAAGGCGGTCAAAAAATAGCCGACGATGAGCCAGGCCGTTAGCCAGGGGCTGGCCCATAAATCATACCGTTCAAAGGCTACGAAAAAGATTATCAGCAGGGCAGCGGCCAGCCATTTATTACGCACGATTCGCGGCACGCCCCGTTGAAAGCCCAACTTCATGCCCAGCCAGCGGCCCACCTCCCGCGGTAGCATAAAGGGGCAGGCCATGCAAAACAGATTGCCTACGATCAGTAGTGCCAAAACCACAAAGCCGCGGTAGTGGATCCAGGTAGTGACGGTGGCCAGGTTTTTCGGCGCCTGCTGCGGACCCAGCAGCCCGTCGA
>JBFGLD010000765.1:0-3920 GCA_041576335.1 Anaerolineae bacterium
TGCTGCGCCGCTTCACGGGTAAAGCCGCCCCGGAAGATCGACAATTGTCGAAATACTGCCTGTTCTACGGGGGTAAGGCGCTGCCACGTCGACTCGAAGACCAGGCGGATACTGCGCTGGCGGTCGGGAATGTTGCCCAGCTCTGTTTCCAGAAAGTCAAGACTGTTACGGATTTCGGCGACAATCTCGGCCGGAGAGAGCAGCTCGACCCAGGCGGCGGCCAGCTCGATACCCAACGGCATACCGCCAACAAAGCGGCAGATGTCGATGACGTCGGCCAGATTATCCGGACCCAGTTCAAAGCCTGGCCGGACGCGATGAGCGCTTTGGCGGAAAAGCTCGACCGCACCGTAGGTCGCAAAATCCGGTTTGTCGTCTGGTGAGGGCGCATCTTGCGATTTATTCGTTTCACGTTGGGGAAACCTTAAGCCGTCCAGGGGCAAAAGTGTCTCCTCCTGCAGGTAGAGCCGTTCGCGTGAGGTGGCCAAAATTTTGACCTTAGGAGCGACCCGAAACATATCCGCCACCAATCCATCTACGCTTTTCTCCCATTTTTGTAGGGAAGGTAGCGCCGCGGTCAGCAAATGTTCAGTGTTGTCCAGCACCAGCAGCAACTGCTTGTCCTGAAGATAGGCCAGTAGTTGCTCGATTTGGGTATCGTATTCCCAATGTTCACGCTGGTCCCTGGCGTAAAATTGAAAGTCGAGCGCATCGGCGATCTGCGAGGTGATAAAGCCCGGATCATCAATTGGGGCCAGTGACACAAAAAAGACTCCATCGGCAAATGTCTCGACTCGGGCCCGGGCCGCTTCGATGGCCAGCCGGGTTTTGCCCATGCCCCCCGGACCGAGGAGGGTCACCAGCTTATTAGATGGATCGGCCAGGAGCGTGGCCAGCCGGGCCAGTTCATCCTTGCGACCGACAAAGGGGGTCGTTTGGAGAGGCAACTTCACGGCTGGGCCTGGAGTTGTATCCCCCGCCCTGGCTTGGGGTAAGGCTTCGCCGGAGGTGAGCCGGTCAAATAGTCTCTGTGTTTCAGCCGACGGTTCGACCCCCACTTCCTCAGCAAGCACCTCAACGCAGCGCTGGAAAGCGGCAGCCACACCGGCCTGGTCGCTCAGCCCGGCGCAGGCCATCATCAAGGCGCGATAGGCCGGCTCCGGCACCTGACCTTGGGCGATCCATCGTTCGGCCCAGGCCCGGGCCTCTCGCCAGCGGGCTGCCTCGACGAGCCGCTCCAGGAGCATTTGCATGCGGTCCTCAAAGACGGCTTGCAGCCGCTCCTGCTCCAGTACGACCCAATCTTCGTAGAAGCCTGGTAACAGGCTGCCCTCGTAGGTGGAAACAACTTGGATCAACTCATCAACTGAACTGGTTTCAGTGCCGTCGAGCAGGTGATCAACGTCAAGGTCGTACTGGGCCTCAGGATTAACGCCCACCGAAACTTTATCGGTCAGGAAATACTCCTCCCCCACTGCTTGACGCAAGCGCCACAGGGTTTGGCGCAGGTTGTTACGGGCGTTGGCTTCGTCGGAGTCGGGCCACAGCAGGCCCGCCAGCTTCTCCCGGCGATGGGCTGTCCCGGCGTTCAACATCAGGTAAGCCAGCAGTAACTGTCCCGGACGCCAGGGAATCTCGATAGGCCGGCCAGCCAAACTGACGAAGAATTTTCCCAGCAAGCGGACTTCAAGCATGGTCATTATTTCCATTCATAATGGAGTTGTCTTGGAAAAGATTTGCTGGTCTTGAGTTAAAACGAAATACGTAACACGGACTACGTTACGCAGTGAGTATTGCCTATTCCGTAAAGCCTGAGAATTTAGTTAAACGTGACGATACGAGAATCTTTAATGGGTCAGAGCCGTGAAGAATACAGAAACAGTAGGAATTTCACGATTATATCACATTAGCCACCCGATTTCAACGGCCAGTTTTCTGCTTTTCCTCAATCTCGTCCAAAAACGCACGCCGGATTAACGCTGCCATAAACAGTGGTGTAACGATCGTTTGCTAAACTGGGTTCAAAGTAAAACAGCGACGCCCAGACTGACCCGATTATAGAGCGCAAGCTGGGCTATAGAAAAACAGGAGATAGATCATGAGCGGACCTATGACAAACTTTGAGCTTGGTAAGATGCTGCACCGCGAATATGAAGCGGAAGCCAGCCGGTATTGGGGGCAGGAAGTGACCAACGAGGACAAGCCCAGTCGGACGAAGATAACCAGGCTGGCCTGGGCCTTAACCGGTGTCACCTTGACGGTGGCCCTGGTTGTCCAGCTGCTCCCCCTTTGAGGGTCTGTCCGAAATTTTAGGTGACAGTCACGTCCAAGCGGCATACTGACGGGCATCTCGCTGGCCGGCAACATCGTTTTCAGTTAAAAATCTGGCGAAAAATCCAACGTTAAGAACTTAACTCGTTAGGACGATCTCGACTCGGTCCAGGCCAAGCTAGAGAAACCCCGGCACGAGAACGGTCGGCAGGCGTTGTCGTAATGAGTCCAAGCGATTCAGAGGGCGATTCCAGTAAAGCGTGACTGTTGAGATGCGATAAATTCAATAAAGATAAGTGAAAGGAAAATAAGATGCCCCTCTATATGGACATGCACAAAAATGTCGAAGGACTAACAGCCGCAGCGGCCGCAGAAGGCCACAAGAAGGATCTTGAGGTTCAGGGGAAGTACGGGGTGAAGTATCTGCATTACTGGATCAATGAAGCAGAAGGCACGGTCTTTTGTCTATGCGAAGCGCCGAGCAAAGAAGCAGCTGAAGCCGTTCACCGTGAGGCCCACGGCGGCGTCGCCGACGAGATTATCGAAGTCAAAGAAGGCCACTAAAAACCAAGCCAACCCCCTGCTGGCACCGGATAGCAGGGGGTCGGTGATCAGGCGGGTCGCGCTAAATCAAGAAAAGAGAATTATGAAGTGCACTCACGGTCCGGCCATTGGCGAGGGTTGGGTGCTCTGCGACAAGAACGCCAGCACCTGCTCATCACTGACCGGATCGAAATCCCAGTAAAATTGGCCGACAGCCCAGAATCGCTCAGGCTTGGCCAGGCAAATAAAGGCGTCGACCAGCTTCTCTAATTCTTCGGCCGCGCTCTGCGAGCAAACCGGTACGGCAATAACGGTTTTCTTAGGGCGTTGAGCTGGTGATTGTGAGGTTAACCACAGCACTGCGGCCTTCATCGTTTCGCCGGTGGCGATGCCGTCATCGACCAAGATTACTATTTTGCCGTGAACGTCGAGGACCCGGCCCTGCCGGAATTTCCTGATGTAACCATCAATTTTGGCTTTGATCCGCTCTGTTTCCTGGCCGATGTATTCACTGTCTATACTGGACCGCTCCGGAAAAGATCGGTTAAGCACCATCAGCCCGTCCTCGGCCATAGCCCCGATAGCCATTTCTTCGTAACCGGGGTAGCCGATCTTCTTGACCACGATCACATCGTGGGCAAACTGCAGGGTTCTGGCGACAGCCGCTCCTACCACTACCCCACCCCTGGGGATCGATAGGACCAACAGCTCCCCGGCACCGGCGTCTTTGATCAGCGGTTCATCCGCCACACTAGCAGCCAGCTTCTCGCCGGCTTCGCTGCGATCGACGTACAAAAATAACATATCGCCTAACATCTTGCTACCCCTTGATAACAGCCAGCGGCACCAGCCGCGCCAACTTTTTAGCGATTCCTGCGCCATGCACTACCTCAACCACGCGATCGACGTCTTTATAAGCGATGGGGGCTTCCTCGGCCAAACCCGACATGCTGCCGGCTCGAACGTGGATCCCGCCGGCTTCCATCTCTGCCCGCAACTCACTCCCCCGCACGGTTTTTTTGGCCTTAGAGCGACTCATCATGCGCCCGGCTCCGTGGCAGGTTGAACCGACCGTCTGGGCCATAGAACCGACAGTACCCAGCACA
>JBFGLD010000766.1:0-3918 GCA_041576335.1 Anaerolineae bacterium
AAAGAGGCAGAACAAGCACAGCTTGAAAAGGAACAGGCCGAGCGTGCAGCCCAACAGGCTGAGGCGACCCGGGTAGCTGTGGAAGCCCTGCGCGATCAGGCGGCCAAGGAACTACAGGAAACCCAGCGAATTGCAGTCATTATCAGGGATGCTCAAGAGTGCCCGGTAGGCACCAATCCGGGTGCACTGACCTATGACGGTGCCCACATCTGGGTGGCCAACAAGCTTGACGAAACCGTCACCAAGCTAAGCGCCGCGGAGTGCGCCAATCTGGGCTCGTTTTCTACAGGCAGCGGGCCTGCCGATGTTATCTTCGGTGGTGGCTTCATATGGGTGGCCAATCGCTTTGACAACACGGTCCAAAAGATAAATATTGCGGATGGGGTTACGCTGGACACGTTTGCCGCCGGGCCGCCCGGAAGTTGGCCCACCAGCCTGCTTTACGACGGCGCTGCCCTGTGGGTCGCTGCGGAGATTACCAACAAAATTCGCAAAATCGACCCCGCTAGCGGCGCGGATCTGGGTACGTATGATACCGGCCAGACCCCGTTTGATTTGGCCTACGATGGCAGTTCCATCTGGATTGCTAATTTCGAAAGCGACACCGTCTCTCGCCTTGACGCGGACAGCGGCGCACTCCAGGGTATTTTTGTGGTTGGTTCCGGACCAGCCTGGATCAGCTACGACGGCAGCTATATTTGGACGGCCAATCAGTTCGATAACACGATCACCAAGCTCCAAGCTGCCGATGGGGCTTTGCAGGGCACGTTCAGCACCGGAGGATTTCCGGACGCACTGGCCTTTGATGGGAACGATATTTGGTCGGCCAATATGGGCGACAGCAGCATTACCCGGCTCCAGCCGGTCGACGGGACGATATTATCCACGGTGCCGACCGGCAAAACGCCTACGGCCATGCTCTTTGACGGGGCCAATCTGTGGGTGGTAGCCGAAGATGATGACCTGGTTCAAAAAATCCCCATTACAATTAACTTGGTTGGGCAGGAACCCGTAGCTATGGCCTATGACGGCCTCTATTTCTGGGTCGCCAACCAAGCCGACCACACCCTGAGCAAAATGCTGGCAGCCAGTGGTGAGCGAGTCGCTTCTTTCGGGGTAGGCCAGCGACCGGTGGCACTCACCACCGCCGGGGAGCATATCTGGGTAGCGCACCGGCGAGATAATACCGTTTCTAAACTTCGGTCAGCAGATGGGGCCAACCTGGGTACGTTTGCCGTCGGGAATTCCCCCACTGCCCTGGCCTATGACGGCACCGACATCTGGGTGGCTAATACGGACGGCGATAATGTCGCCCGGCTGCGTGAGGTGGATGGGGCCAATACCGGTGCCTTCACGGTAGGAAGCCGGCCGGTTGATCTTTTATTTGATGGAAATCATATATGGGTCGCCCACGAGGGGGAGCAGTCGCTGCGCCGGCTTAATTCTGACGGTTCAACGGCACTAACCTATGACCTGGGTATCACCCCACGCTCGTTTGTATATGATGGTAGTTACTTTTGGGTAGCCTATACCGTCGATACGATTCCTAACCCGCCGGAGACAAGGCTCCGCCAGATTCGGGCAATCGACGGGGTTCTCATCAGCGACACCGGCACCGGCATCACCGGTGCCCCGGCTATCGCGCCCGCTGCCATCGCTCATGACGGCACTTATATCTGGCTCTCGAGCCCCAATACCATTGGTGATAGCTTTGTCAGCCGGTTCGAAGCCGCTAACCTAAGCAGCCTGGTGAATTTTCCCGTCTGCGACGGGCCCAGCGCGTTACTTGATACCGGCAGCGTGTGGGTGGCTTGCAGGAACGATAACCAGATCCGCAAACTTCCAAATGGTTTGGGGCTTTCGGGAATTTCTGTGACATCAGAATTGATATTGTTCGAGTTCACCTCAAGCCTCTTCTTGCCCCTCGTCCTGAAGTAATCAATTGGGTGAGCTCCCCGGCCTTTCAGCCTATTTTATAAGAGGCGTAACGCGCCACCGATACTCACGACTCAAAGGGCACAGGGGATACTGTAGTGATGAAAGCAAGGCGTCAGGAGCTGGAGATCAGGAATTAGACGAGACCACAGCCCTATCCCTAATTCCTGACTCCTGAACCCTATTTACGAATGAGGCACGTATGTTTAGTTGGGCGAAGCCGGAATTATCATTGTGCAAACGAACAGTTGAGGGCATTGCACCTGCATTAGCGGCGCTGGCGCTTCTGTGGCTGGTCTTAGCCGTGCTTACTCCAGCTTCAGCGCAAGCGAGCCTTCCGTGGAAGATTCATCTTTACGCCATTCCTTTCGTCGATGGGACGGGCATCTTTGCCTTTACCGGCGATATATCCAATATCTGTCAGGATGGAAAAATCACCTTTACCGCTGAGTTCCTTGGTTCACCGACGACATTTCCGGGTGATTATGACCCGGTTAAAGGAATCTATACGGGTGTGCTTAATAGTTTCTTTCCTCCCGATACCAACATTTATAAAGCAAGCCTTAAGGCTGTCTGCGTTTCGCCGGTCGTTGGTAAACTTGAGACTGATCGTATTATTTTCACGCGCTATTACTATGACAAAAATAGTGCGATGCCCACGCCTATTATTTCCGATGATCAGTTGGCTGAAATGGAACTCAATAGCAGCAGTCTGAGCAGGTCACATTTTATCATCGTCATGGATGCGCATGCCGTACCGGATATACTGCCCACGGGCGTCGAACCCATTGGTCGGCCCTATTCCTTTCGCGCTTCGGGAGGGACGAGTGTAACCGATAACAAAACTCCGTTGAAGATATTCTTTCAAGATACCTTCTTGGGAGGGGCAAGCCCCCTAACCCTGCGGATCTTTGAATGGAATTCCCCCAGCAATTCCTGGATCGATACCGGCAACCATAGTCTGAGAGTGCCCCTGCTCGGTTTTCCGCATCTCAATAAACCGGCTGACAAGTTTTCCACCTACATCCTGGCCAGTACGCCGCAGTGGTGCGACAGCTTTACCAGCGACATCGGGCTTGAAGACAGTCAAAACATGATGCGCACCGCGGGCAAACTCCAACTTGAGATTGATGCCGCGTCCGGCAGCGCGACCAGCACGCCCTTCACCCCAACGTTACCACTCTTAGGTTGGCAAACCGTCTCGACCTCGGCCAACGTACCAACCGGCACGAACCTCAAAGTCAGCGTGCTTAGCCAAGCGGGGCAAGTTTTGAAGGCAAACGTCACCTCCGGTCAAAGCTTGAACGACATTGACCGTAAACTTCATCCCAGCCTCAAGTTACAGGTTCAGATGACGACCCTTGTCTCAGGTACGACCCCCGAACTTCTGGATTGGTGTCTTTTGGCAAATGTTGTTAACAGCGAGGTCTTTCTCCCCCTTGTCGTCAAGCCTTAGTCCCGGGGGATGTGACACCAAGAGCGGAATTTACGCCAATCACGGGCAACGCCGCCGCAGTCAGAGGAAAATTAGCCTGCCGCACCATTTTGAAATTGCCGCCCTTAATTCTCGGCAGCGAGTATCAGCTTGCCGGCTGCGGCCGGATCAGGCCGGTCAAATCCGCTAACAAGTTGGGATGTCCGGCAATGATAGGTTCAGTCGTCAGCCGCCCATCCAATAGTTCCAGGTAATTAAGCGATTTGCCGGACAAGTAGCGCAGCTCGCCCCCGGCCCTGGTCAGGATTGCCGCCCCCGCCACAAGATCCCACAAGCGGGCTTTCGGCGTAAAAGCCGCTGCGGCCGCACCTCGGGCGGTATAGACCAAGTTTGTACTTATACTGCCCAGAGCCCGGGTTCGCTTAAGGTTAATTTGGAAATCAAAATGTGCCGTTGCATTAACGGCCAAGAAAGCTTTGTGTCCCCAATCTGAGCGAATTGCCCCCGTTAGATTCCGGTCATTGCAGTAAGCTTCTCCCTGGCTTGTG
>JBFGLD010000767.1:0-3915 GCA_041576335.1 Anaerolineae bacterium
CCTCTTAAGCTTAAATCTCACGAACATTATCTCAACTGGACGTATGGCATTAAATCGTGGCTCTTAACGACCGACCACAAGCGAATCGGCGTCCTTTATCTGATCTCAATCACCTTTTTCTTTTTCCTGGGCGGGGCGGCGGCGACCCTGATCCGGCTGAATCTGTTGACCCCGGGGGCAGACCTGATGGAGGCTGACACTTACAATAAGGCCTTTACGCTGCACGGGGTCATTATGGTCTTTTTCTTTCTCATCCCATCCATTCCGGCCACGATGGGCAATTTCCTAATTCCCCTTATGATTGGCGCCAAAGACCTGGCTTTTCCCCGCCTGAACCTGGCCAGTTGGTATGTTTACATAATAGGGGGTTTATTTACCTTGGCCGTTATAGTCTTAGGTGGCGTGGATACCGGCTGGACGTTCTATACGCCGTACAGTACGACTTATACCAACACAGCCGTCATTATAACCGGGCTTGGTATTTTTATCGTTGGCTTTTCATCCATTTTTACGGCCATCAATTTCATTGTCACCATTCACACTATGCGTGCGCCTGGTTTAACCTGGTTTCGCTTGCCGCTTTTCGTTTGGGCTAGCTATGCGACCAGTATCATTATCATTTTAGGAACACCTGTGCTGGCCATTACCATCCTGCTATTAGCAATCGAGCGGCTCTTCGGATTTGGTATATTTGACCCGTCACTCGGTGGTGACCCGCTCTTGTTTCAACATTTGTTCTGGTTCTACTCTCACCCGGCCGTATATATCATGATCCTACCCTCTATGGGTATCATCAGCGAATTGATCACCTGTTTTTCTCGCCGGCGTATCTTTGGCTACAAAGCCATCGCTCTCTCCAGCCTGGCCATTGCCATCCTGGGTTTCCTGGTCTGGGGGCACCATATGTTTGTCAGTGGTCAGACCATTTACGCCGGCCTGGTTTTTTCGATGCTCACCATGCTCGTCGCTATTCCATCGGCCATTAAAGTCTTCAATTGGACGGCTACCCTTTACAAGGGCAGTATCGCCTTCAAAACGCCGATGCTTTATGCCCAAGGATTTATTGGTCTGTTCACAATTGGGGGACTTACAGGCCTCTTCCTGGGCGCGACGGCGGTTGACGTTCACGTGCATGATACCTATTTTGTCGTAGCCCACTTTCATTACGTGATGGTCGGGGCCACCATAATGGCTTATCTGGGCGGGCTTCACTTTTGGTGGCCCAAAATGACCGGCCGGATGTATTCCGAAGGGTGGGGTATTGCCTCGGCCATTATCATTTTTGTGGGCTTTAACCTAACCTTTCTCCCTCAATTTTTCTTGGGCTATCTGGGCATGCCGCGTCGCTATTTCGTTTATCCGGAGGAGTTCCAGATTTGGAACGTGGCTTCATCGGCAGGCGCTTCCATTTTGGCCGTTGGTTATGTCCTGCCGTTCATTTACCTCATTATTTCCCTGTGGTGGGGTAAGCCGGCCGGCCCCAACCCCTGGAATGCAAAAGGGCTAGAGTGGACGACCGAGTCTCCGCCTTCACCCCACAATTTTGAGGAAACGCCGGTTGTGACCGAAGAGGCTTACCAATATCCCGTTATTTGGGAAGAGGAGGAAGCAAGTGGCACATCAAGCTAAAACAGTTGTCGCACCCTACTTTCACGATATAGAACAACAGCGCCAGGCTAATACCTTGGGCATGTGGACCTTTTTGACCACAGAGGTTATGTTCTTCGGCGGCTTGTTTGTGGCTTATGCGGCTTACAACCTGGCCTATCCAATCGCATTTGCAGAGGCTAGCCGCGAACTTGATCTGGTCCTGGCGGCCATCAATACAGTAGTGCTGCTTTGTAGCAGTTTGACGATGGCCCTGGCTGTTCACGCTGCCCAGACCGACAAAAAGAAGGCCCTGATCACTTTTTTGCTCCTGACAATTGTGCTGGGAACCGTATTTCTGGGCATTAAGGCCGTGGAGTACGGTGAAAAAGGCGTAGACTTTGGCATCCAGCTGGTCGAAACGAAACACTATCTGATTCCAGGGCCAAATTTTGAGTTTGAAGAGGCACTCAGGCAGCCGGCCCAGATCTTTTTCAGTTTGTACTTCGCTACAACGGGGCTGCACGCGCTCCATATGATTATCGGGATTGGAATTTTACTCTATTTCGTTTACAAGGCCCGCAACGATCACTTCTCATCAATTAATTATGATCCGGTCGAAATGATCGGACTCTACTGGCACTTTGTGGATATCGCTTGGGTCTTTATTTTTCCGCTGTACTACCTAATCGATCGACTATCTTAGACCGTGTCCAGACTATTTTTTTCTTCAACGGAGTAATGATTATGACAGACCATGACCATCATATTATGCCGGTTAGAACTTATCTGTGGGTATTTGCGGCCCTG
This sequence comes from Anaerolineae bacterium, assembly GCA_041576335.1. Classification (GTDB taxonomy): domain Bacteria; phylum Chloroflexota; class Anaerolineae; order 4572-78; family J111; genus JANQQF01. The sequence continues at coordinate 2,398 of JBFGLD010000767.1, forward strand.
CTAGGTCTCATGGCTTTAACCGTAACAGTTGCTTTTTTCGACTTTGGCATCTTGAATAAAGTTGTTGCGTTGGCTGTTGCCAGCGGTAAAGCTGCCCTGATTATGGCCTATTTCATGCACCTACGCTACAGTACAAAACTCACCTGGGTTTTTGCCGGGTTGGGTTTTTTTGGGCTGGCCATCATGATCATTATCGCTATGGGTGATTACGTCGCCCGAGGTGGAGTCATTGCCCCTGAATACCCCGCGCCTTGCTTTCGCTGCGAGTAGGCGTCCAGATTAACCGGACTTTCCTGTCAACTCTTGTCGAACAAAAATGCCATAGGTGATCGCTAAAATTACGGCAAAACTAAACCACTGAATGGCATAGCCTAAGTGTGGCCCCTCATCTAAGACCGGACTCTCTCCCGGCACAGGTGGTTCATTGAATCTCGCCTGCGGATCCGGCGATTGCTCAATATAAATCGGTAACAGTGGATACGAAACTTGCTGCTGGATCCCCTCCACATCCACCCGGAACCAGGCACCCAGGCGTGCCTGACCGGGTTGAAGGGTTGGATCGACCGGTCTAAGAAAACCCTCTGGCTGGGTTTGAGATTGGTGGGCAATCCCGGCTACGGTAACCATGCCGCTCAAATCATAAGTCCGCTGGGCTTCCGGATCGGGGGCTTGCAGCGGGATCCAGCCCCGGTCGACTAAAACTGCCCGGTCACTCCCATCGATCCGCAGGGGTACGACCAGATGAACACCCGGCTGACCCTGGTAGGGCCGGTTGCGAATAATAACGCCTTGCTCATTGTCGAACCTTCCCGTCACCACGACCCGCCGCAGGTGAAGGGCCCCAGGATCAACGTCTTCACCGGTCAGCGTAAGGCGGGGTTGGTTTAAGCCGGTCACAACCTGACTGTTAAGCGCGCGTCGCTGCTCTAAGCGCCGCAATTGCCACAAGCCAAGACTCAATAAGATAATGGCTACGGCGAGTACAATGATATGTCTAACTAACCAACGTCCTGTGGTCAACTCGCTCATAAGACACCTGTTAAAAGATTAGGTAACTATTCAGGTTATCCATTTAGGACCGGCAGTCCTGCGCTATAAATGGCGACATCCCATAACTATAGGTGTTGTTGACAGACCAATCGCCCTGTTTTTCAAGGACTGCCAGTCCTGGCTGAATAGTTACAAGATTAGTAACTATCTGACAAAACTCATATAGGGCAAGAAAGTTGCCGGACTACGAAAGCCAAGTAACATCCCAAAATAGGGATTATAGCGATTAAGAGGGGAGCGCAAAATCCGAAGAGGCTGTCAACCACCGAAACCTCTCCTTCACTCATAAAGAGGGGGTTAAATCGTACTATTTTTTGAATAATATAGGGAATTGGTACGGTGTAAGCTAACATTGTTGGTGTCTTATGATATAATATAAAAATACGCTATCGTTCAATTCCTTTAGATCCTGGCTTTCTTGGGTTCGTACGTTGAGATGTGGCGCACTCGAGCAGGCCGGAGCAACCA
>JBFGLD010000768.1:0-3915 GCA_041576335.1 Anaerolineae bacterium
TGACCCAATCCCCAGGTGGCTTCGATAACAAGTTCATCGTTTGCGCCGTTCAGCGGGTTAATGGTGAAACCGACGCCGGAACACGTTGGCTTTAGCATGGGTTGAATTAAGACCGCTATCCGAATGCCCTGAATGGACATCCCGTGAAACTGGCGATATTCCAGCGCGGTTTGACTGAAGGCCGAGGCCCAACAGCGAGTAATGGCAATCGGCAAGGCCTGGGGGGGCACGCCCAGCTCGGTTAAATGTACCCCGGCAAAAGTGTGATCACGTTCGTCTTCGTCGGTCGCCGATGAGCGAACGGCAAAATTATCGACCTCGTGGTCAAAAAGCTGCGCTAATCGCTCCTTGAGCGCATCGGTCAATTCTTTGCGGATAGGCGTTGTCTTAAGCGTGTCGGCCAGCCAACTGAGCGACTCGGGTGAGACGGCTACGTCGGGTGATCCCATCCATAACGGCGTCAATTTGGTGTACTTGATGTGATTTTCAAAAAACGCCGTAGTCAAAATCAAACCTGGCGGTACGTTGAGTCCGTGCTGTCGTAGAATTGCCAGGCGAAAAGCTTTATTGCCCACTAGCGGCAGGTCGACGCCTTCGATTTCATCAAGCGTACGCAGCCAAAATCTTTGCGCAATTTTATCTTCCGAGCCCGGGTGGGATTTCGCTAAAGGTGTTACCATGAGTTTATGAGGTGTCCTTTAGGGCCGGCTGGCTGGCCAAGGTTAAGAGCACAATCGTACCAGATATGCCGCCCGTACAAACCAGGGCTAAATAATTTGGCGGGGCGGCGATGAGGCTAACGGTGGGTCCAACGAGGAGTAGACCCAAGCCTAACAACAAACTCCCGTAAAAACCGACCATGGTTCGACTGAACAGAGCGATAGCAATATTGATCCCAATAATACCAAGGATGACAAATGTGATAGCAACAAATAGTTCAAGAATTTGGAGCCCGGTCACGTAGTTCGTCACAGCACCGTTCCTGAGGCCTGATACAAGCCAATCTGCGGCGGCAATTATACCACCGGTCAACAAGATGACAGAAATGCCGAGCCAAAACGCAGCAACCAGTCTAAGCAAAATGAGCGGAAGCTGGGTCGTTCCTTGTAGTTCAATCGCAGCTGCAGGCGAGGCAGATGAAGAGTTTGTGGATGACCTATAAGATGGTCGGTCAACCGTCTCAGACGGCAGATAATTGAGCAACTCTTGTCTAGCCCACTCATTATGGGGGTTAATCATAACTAAATTTTCAAGGCAAACGCGTTTGTCATCAAGCCGTTCGAATATGTGATACAGCCAAAACCAGGCCGTTTCATTGGTTTGGTCTTGTTCAACAACATCCAATAAACGAAAACGAGCCTGCTCTATTTGCCCTGATTTTGCAGCGACGATGCCTTCTTGAAGCCATTGTTCTAATTGTAATTGGGTGACCAATGCCTTGTCTTGTAACGCGTAGGATTAAATTCTTCGTGCTTCAAACCAAGTGATCTTTTCACTCTATATCTAAGCGCGCAGAGCATTTTCCAGATATCCTATCTCGTGTCATTAACAGAACTGTCTTAAATTCTAGCACTTAATGATGTTATGTACAAGTAAATTGTAAAACTTAAGGTGGCACACGCCGTAATCATATTGATTTTCTCGTGGGGCGGCTTAATTTGAGCGCACATTCACAAAACCTTCACGGAAGTCTAACAAATCTTAGCGGCCAACTGTGTTATAATAACGCTTGACTACTCAGACTGTAATGAAGATGCGTGACATAAACTCAGGTTGTAACGAAGGGGTGGTAGTCATTTTAGAATTTTTGAGTACACCCATTATGTAACACGCGTTAAGCTGAAAAAGTGCCGGTCACCGTCAATGGAGGCAAGCGGTGACTTTTGTTGAATCTTATTGTTTTTTTCGCCCTACGATAAGCGAGGCCGACTGTACGAATAATGACTGTACAATACGCAGACGACTCCACGCCGTCCAAACTTAGGGAAAGTCAACTTGGCCAGGAGCTGGCAAGAGTGCGCCAAGAATATAACGATTTCGTTTACATCGTTTCGCACGACTTAAAGGCACCGCTGCGAGCTATTGACTCGTTGGCAAGCTGGATCGCTAAGGATTACGCAGCTGTAGTTGATGAGGAGGGTCAGGAACTTCTGACTTTGCTTCGAAGCCGGGTTAATCAAATGAATACCTTGCTCGAGGGCCTGCTCCAGTATTCCAGAGCAGGGCGAAATGAAGAAGATAAAGTCGAGATAAATCTGAATCAATTTCTAGCGGATATCATCAAGCGGATCGACCCACCCGGCCAGGTCGAGATTACGGTTGAGGGCGAATTGCCCTCAATGTGGATCGAGCAAACTCAACTTGAGCAAGTCTTTACGCATTTGTTAAGTAACGCCGTCAAGTATATCGATAAGCCCGAAGGAAAAGTTAAAATTAGCTGTGTTGAAGCTGACGATCATTGGCAGTTCAGAGTTGTCGACAACGGGCCAGGGATTGACAAGAAACAGTTCGCCCGCATCTTCCAGATATTCCAGACGCTCCAGCCATCCGACGAAACGGATAGCTGTGGGGCGGGCTTGGCCATCACCAGAAAAATAATCGAGTTGTGGGGCGGAGCGGTTTGGGTCGAGTCGGAGATTAGGCATGGAAGCACCTTTTATTTTAGTCTGCCAAAAGAAAACCTGACACTAAGAATAAGTCAAGGAGGGAACTAAAGATTTATGAAAGAAAAAGCGCTCATTCTGCTGGTTGAAGATGATCGCGTTGACGTGATGACCATAAAACGCGCCATGAAAGAGATCAATATTACCAATCCGTTAGTTGCGGTGGGAAATGGGGAGGAAGCCCTGGCCTACTTGAGGGATAATAATAACAAAAAACCGGCGATTATTCTTTTGGATCTGAATATGCCCAGGATGAATGGCCTGGAATTTCTAGAAATTGTTAAAAAAGATGGGTTGCTGAAGAGAATTCCGGTCATCATCTTGACGACCTCTAAAGAAGACCAGGATAAGCTCGAAGGATTTGGCTTAGGTGTTGCCGGCTACATGGTTAAGCCGGTCGATTATCAACAATTCGTGGATGTAATTAGAACGATTGATACATATTGGTCATTGAGCGAACTGCCGGCATAGAGGTCTCCTTGGAGGTAAAGCCCCATAGTGAAAAGGATAATCTTACTCATCGAAGATGACAAAGTTGACCAGCTAGCATTTGAGCGACTGGTTAAAGCGGAAATCCTGCCTTACGATTACATAATTGTCGAGTCGGTATCGGAGGCCAAGAAAATTCTCAATGACCAAACGGTCAGGTTCGACGTAATCCTTGTCGATAACCACCTGGGTGACGGCACGGCTTTTGACATTTGCGACTCGTTCAATGTTATTGACCCACCGGTCATCTTTGTAACCGGAACCGGCGATGAAGAAACCGCCGTAAAAGCTTTGAAATCAGGCGCTTACGATTATCTGATTAAAGACCCGGCTCGAAATTATCTCAAAGTTCTGGCCGTAACGATCGAAAACGCCATAAAACGCAGAAATGCGGACGAGCAGGTCCGCATGCTGTCCCATGCCGTAATGAGCACCCATGATGGCGTCTATATTACGAATATGGCCGGAGAGATCATTTTTGTCAACAAGTCATTTTGCCAGACCTACGGCTATGAAGAAGCAGAAATTTTGGGTAAAAATTACCGGCTACTTCAGGACAGCCTTAGGGGCGATGCGACCGGAAAAAAGATATCGACCGGGCAACTCAAGATTGGTGAGATAATTCATAAACGAAAGGACGGCAGTACTTTTCCCATTTCTCTGTCAACGTCGATGATCAAGGATGATACCAAAAGAGGTGTGGCACTGGTTTCCGTTGTCCGAGACATTAGCGAACGAAAGCAGTCCGAGGCACAGCGGGAAA
>JBFGLD010000769.1:0-3914 GCA_041576335.1 Anaerolineae bacterium
CCAGGGCAGCCTGCATCGGCGATTTTTTCATGTCCAGGTGTCGCTCGATGTTTTCGATAACGACGATAGAGTCGTCCACCAAGATACCAATCACCAAGGTTAGGGCCAGCAGGGTTAATTGGTTCAAGCTAAAGCCCAACATCCACATGACCAAAAACGTGGAGATGATCGAGGTTGGCAGAGCCAAGACTACGATGAACGTACTGCGAAAAGTGTGGAGAAAGACCAGGATGACCAAGCCGGTAATGATCACCGCCAGCACCAAGTCTTCCAGCACGGCAGCCACCGACTCTCGGATGAATTCGGAGTTGTCTAAAACGATGGCCAGCTCTGCCCCGGCCGGCAGCAGCGCGTTGATTTCGTCGATAGCTTGGTTGATATTGTCAACCACTTCGACCGTGTTGGCATCGCTGGATTTAACCGCGCTGATACTGACCGCATCAAAGCCGTTGTAGCGCAAAATACTGTTCTGATCTTTTAAGCCAAAGTCAACGGTCGCGACATCCCGTAGAAAAACCTGGCCACCCGCATCTCGTCCGGGTTGAGGGGATGCCGGCTCATCGCGAATGACGACGTTTTTAATCTGTTCAAGATCGGTAAATTCACCTACGGAGCGCACGGCTATGCGTTGGCGGCCCTCTTCAATCGAGCCGGCCGGAAAGGTAATGTTATTTTCTGATAATTTTTTCTGAACATCGCTCAGAGGTATCCCAAATGCGGCGAGCTTGAGCGGGTCGACAAAGACCTGTACCTCGCGCTCGCGTCCGCCGCTGATACTTACCGAGGCCACACCGGGCACCGCTTGCAGGCGCGTTTTGATTTCATTGTCGGCTAGGTCAAAGAGCGTGTCCTGGCTTTGGGGCCCGCTGAGCGCCATAATTAGCACGGGGATGGCGTTGATGTCGGCTTTGATTACGGATGGGTCCTCAGCTTCATCCGGCAGCTGGCCGCGCACCGTGGCTACCTGGCGCTCCACGTCGATAGCGGCCTGGTTGCCGTCGATGCCTTCCTGGAAAGCGATCGTGATCGTCCCGGCGCCCTCGACCGAGGTGGCGTTGATTTCGTCGATACCGGAAATAGTGGCGACCGCATCTTCGATGGGTTTGACCACGAGTTCTTCGACGTCTTCCGGGGAAGCGCCGGGGAAAATGACGGAAACGGTGACAAAGGGAAAATCAACTTCGGGAAAGCGGTCGAGCTTGAGGCGGGTAAAGGCCTGGTAGCCCATCAGAACCAGCGCAATAATAATCATCAACATGGTCAGGGGCCGGCGCAAGGCTAATCTTGTCAGTTCCATAAATCTTATCCTCGAATTTGTTGGAGAACGGTTATGAGTTTAACATCCAATCACTCATTACTAATGGCCCGTTCTACAACCTATTTACGACCTCTACTTTAGCCCCGTCCGTCAAATTGGGCTGACCGGCGGTCACGATCGTTTCCCCGGGTTCTAGACCGGATAGAATCTCGATACGGTTACCATCGGACAGACCGGTCACGACAGTTTGCTGCTTCACACTGCCCAGTTCCACTACGTAGACGCTGCTTTGATTTCCTACTTGGGTGACAGCATCGCGCGGAACGATCACGGTATCCTGCTTTTCGGCCACAAGGATGGAGGCGTTCGCAAACATGCCGCTGCGCAGTAGACCATCACTGTCGACAGGCGTAACCTCAATTGTGAAGGTATGGGTGCGGTCATCGGCTGTGGGGGCAATACTGGTCACTAAGGCGGGAAAAACTTGTCCGGGATACGCGCCCAGCTGCAGAGAAACATTTTGGCCTTCAAATATTTGCCCAATTCTACTTTCTTCGATCTCAACGGCTACGTCCACCTGACTAGACACAAACCGGGTGACCGGACTTTGCGGGCTAACGGAGCTGCCCGTAGTAACATAAAGTTCGGCAATAACACCATCGAAGGGGGCTTCGATAGTGGTGTTATCAAGCTGGATCTCGGCCAACTCTACGGCAGCTTTAGCCTGCTCGGTCCCAGACTCGGCGATTGCAAAATCAACTTCGCGGAAGGGCTGCTGCTTAAGGACCAAGTTTAGTTCGGCCTGAGCTAACTGAACGATGAGCGGGGCTAACTGCGAGTCGCTGGGATTGGTTCTTAGGTTATAATCGGCCAGGGCATTTTCGTAGGCAATTGTAGCCTGCTCCAAAGCAACGGCCTCGGGCTTGTTACCGACATCGCCGGCCCAGGCGATCTTGTCGTACTCGGCCTGTGCCGCCCGCAGCGCGGCCTGGGTGCGGGCCAGGTTGGCGGCGGCTGACGTTCGTTCATCGTCATCAATCGTGGCTACATCGTCCAGGGCCGCGCGGGCTACTTCTACGGCAGCCTGGGCCACCGCAATCTCCTCAGGGCGCGTTCCAATCTTCATTTTTTGTAGTTCCAGTTCAGCCCGGGTCAGGCCGGCTTGAGCCTGCTTCAACTGAGCCAGGTACACATTCTGCTCGATCGTGGCAATAATATCTCCGGCTTTGACCTCGTCGCCGACGTCAACCAGAACCGCCTCGATTTTACCCGAAATGCTGGGAGTAACGTCGACCTCATCCTTCGATTTAAGGTTGCCATTGTAAGCATAAACAAGGGCTATGTCCCCTGTGGCTACATCGGCAACTTCGACTGGAGTGCCTATCTCAACTTCCCCAACCGCGGTGGCTTGAGCCTGAGCTTCAGCGGCTTGCGAGCTGCCGCAGGCTGTGGCGAGCAGGGCACTACCTGCGAAAAATAGGATCAAGAAAATTGATTTTTGCCTCATATGCCAATCACCTCTAGGTTGTTGCTGCAGTTTCGGGTTCGATCAGGGCTTGGTCGAAGATTTTCCGAGCCCGGCCAAACCGTCGTCAAGTGAATAATTTATTTTTCGCCTTCAAGCTTGGCGTAACGAATGGGATCGCTCTTAAAGAGCCGTAGTTTTTCTAACTCGGCGTCCAGGTCTGCATCTGCCAGCGATCTGAATTTACCGACGTGCATGCGCAGGATGTACCGTGATAAATCTTCGAGCGCGGTTAGCTCTTCGTCGGTGAGTGCGGAATACGTTGTAAAGTCGTTTAGCGTCTCATTCTCTATCTGCCTCACCATCTCCACACCGTTTTCGGTGGCCTGGACCAAAACCACCCGTCGATCCGTTTGGCTGCGGGTGCGCCGGACCAGCTTCATTTTGACGAGCCGGTCGACGATACCGGTCATTGTCGGCGGATCTTGAAACGTCACGTCGGTCAAGTCGCGCATGGTGCAGGGCTGCTTATGGGCGGCCAGAGCGGCCAGGCCAATAAATTGGGGATAAGTAAGCCCAAACGACTGTAGTCGCTGCGAAAACTGCCGTCTGGAGACCCACATTAACGAGATAAAGGTATCGTGCAGCCTTTTTATACGCGCTTCTCTTGACGTGGGAGCGATGCTCATAACTGTTTCTACTTCCACTGGATAGTTTTTATAAAAAACAATGTTTGACAGTAAATATTAAAGGTAGAAATATTTGACTATAAAATAATTAACGACAAGAAATATACACGACACGAATTGTTTGTCAAATTAGATTTGGGCTGATGTTCAAATTACGAGGTGAAGGTTTTCAGAATTTCAATCTTGCCACGGCTAAATTTTCATAATCATAGCAAGTTGCCAAGGAAATGTCAAGTTTTAACTCGAAAAAATATGAACAAAAAGGGCCTGGTTAGTCGCTCCGACCGGCCAGACCCTTTGAAAGCGCAACTCGCGTCGGGGTTCGCTGCTAGGCAGTAGAGGTCGCGTACCCCTGCCGGGTTAAGAACTGGAAAACGCGCTGAATATCCTCTACGCTGACCAGCCCGCGGAAGTTGAGGCCATCGTAGACGGCTGCCACGCGGTTTGAGTTTTCTTCGAGCTTCGTTTGGACCTCATCCAGAGTAGCCGTGAGCCCGACCAC
>JBFGLD010000770.1:0-3913 GCA_041576335.1 Anaerolineae bacterium
AATCCGCAAGCCTTCATCAGCGCCATGACCCGCCTGGCCAACCAAAATCTGGCCGATGCCGATCCCCCGGCCTGGGTGGAGTTTCTGCTGCACAGCCATCCCTCGATTAGCAAACGGGTGGCGATGGCCCAGTGCTTTCATTTGGATAAGTAGGTGTCTCGTGATACCGACCATCAAACAAATGAGGCGCGTTGCAGCTGCGCCGTTCTGGTCATAAAGATCGGTCGGCATTGCGGTACGGTAGTTGAGCCAGGATATAACTTTGTGCTCAGATATTCTCTCTGCTATACTACCGAACAGTTTATGAACTCCACACTGATCTAAGTAAAACTTGGAGCTGTATATGGCTATCCACCGAGAACAGATTGATCGGGCTATTGCACTTGCTAAAGAGTTTGGGGTAACGCGTCTCATTCTTTTCGGCAGCGCCGCCACGGAACCCTCACAGGCTAGGGACCTTGATCTGGCCTGCGAAGGTGTTACCGGCTGGAAACTTTACGAGTTAGGAGCACGCCTAGAAGAAGAACTACAGGTATCGCTCGATCTAATACCGTTGACTCCGCCGACTCGTCTCACCCGTATTGTCGAGCGTCGAGGTAAGGTATTATTGTGAACCCCGCCGACCTCCGAGAGGAGATCGCCGTTGAACTAGAGGCGATGGAACTTACGGTCAACGAATTACTGGCCTTGCAGCGAGATGTAGCTGAAAGGGAGCCAACTATTCGTGAGAATACTGCCGCAGCCGCCTTTCTGGCTCAGTTTTACAATGGTCTTGAGAACATTCTCAAGCGCATCAGTCACTTTCACGGCGTTTCCGTACCGACAAGCGAAACCTGGCATGTTGAATTATTTCAACGCTTCTCTGACCCGGCCTATCCTGGTTTGCCACAATTATTCGATTCCGAGCTGGCCGCTGCTTTGGCACCATATCGACGCTTTCGGCATGTTGCCTTCCACAGTTATGGGTTTCAACTTGACTGGCACCGCATGAGCGAAGGGGTTAAGAACGTTCAGCCCATATTTGACCAGATTAAAGATAGCCTCGCTGTATACCTCGAATCTATCGATAGGTAGCGCCAAACCTACGTCAAATTATCCTTGAGTCATTAATTGCCTATCACTTTTATGTCGTTATTGTCAGTAAACACTGTTGAATTCTCAAGCCCATAAGTTTTCTCCCAAAGTTCTTGTCAACAACTGTACAAATTCCGGTTGGGCAACACACCGCAAAATGCATCGTGTTAGGTGACACGTTAACGACGCGCTTCACGGCAGATGAAGTCGAGGCTGTGCTGGCCTATGAATTGGGACATCACGTTCACCGAGATCTGGTTACCGGTATAGCTGTTCAGTCGAGCTTAACCCTGGCCGGTTTTTGGCTGGCCGATCATGGAGTGAGACTGATGAGATGGCAGGATTATAACATTTTTGATCCGGCTACCTGCCACGGACGGGCCACCTTATTATACCGTGTCTTTGGGGAGTCAACCATGACAATGAAAGCATCAATTCAAGCCGAAATCGAAAAACTAGATGAAACTGATCTGGAAGAACTGCATCGCCTTATTCTTGAATTCGTTGATCAACGCCGGCAGGCATCTAAAGGCAACCTGCTCACCAATCTGACCAAAATTAGAATCGACGGACCGCCTGATTTTGGGGCTAATCACGGTCTCTACGCCAGCGGGGTCAAGAGTGCCTAATCCTATTCTTATCGATACGGGTTATGTCATCGCTCTAATTAATGAGCGCGATCAGTTTCATTCACAGGCCGTGGAACTGGCTAATCGCTTTTCCGGTCAGCCGCTATTCACTACCGATGCTGTGCTTCTTGAAATCGGCAAGGCCTTAGCCCGCTATTTTGAGTTGGAAGCCACGGCTATAATCGAGCAATTTCTTACCGCTGATGAAGGGACGATTGTTCATCTAACCCCAGAACGTTTCACCAAAGTCTTTATGGCCCAAGGCTTTTCGGCTCAAATGAAGTATAAGCCAGTCAAAGCCGGGTCATCCGGCACCGGAAAAGCAATTTAAAAGACCTCCTGAAATCACAGGAGGTCTTTTTTCTTGATAAGGGGGATATTGAGTCTAGGGTAAATTTGTGTAGCCCATGAGATAGCGGTCACATTCACGGGCAGCGGCCCGGCCTTCATTAATAGCCCAGACCACCAGGCTTTGCCCGCGACGCATATCACCGGCGGCGAAGATGCCCTCGACGCTGGTCTGGAATTGGCCGTATTCAGCTTGCACGTTGGTCTGTTGATCTCGCTCCAGGCCCAATTGCTCGATAATCGTATCTTCGGGACCGCGGAAGCCCAACGCCAGCAAAACTAATTGGGTCGGCCACACTTCCTCGGAGCCGGAAATCTCCTCAAAATACGGCTGTCCACCGCCTTCCGGGGTTTTCCATTCCAGGCGAACGGTATGTAACTCTTTAAGCTGCCCATGCTCATCACCTACAAATTTTCTGGTTGAAATCGCGTAGCGGCGTGGTTCTTGGCCAAAAAGGGCAATGGCTTCGGCCTGCCCATAATCTATGCGATAGATTTTGGGCCACTCCGGCCAAGGGTTGTCCGGCGTACGTTCTGCCGGAGGGCGAGGTAAAATCTCGAATTGAGCCAGGCTGCGGCATCCAAGCCGTAAGGAGGTGCCCACGCAGTCGGTGCCGGTATCGCCGCCGCCAATCACGATAACATCTTTATCTTTGACCGAGACGAAGTGTCCATTAGCCGAAAAGCTCTGTCTTTGGTCCAGCAAGTGTTTGGTATTACTGTGCAGGAACTCCATAGCAAAATGAATGCCCTTAAGCTGACGACCTTCTGTCTTGGCGAAGAAGTCGTTGGGTTTGGTTGCGCCGCAGCACAGCACCACCGCGTCAAACTTATCAAGCAACTGCTGGGCCGGATAATCTTTTCCGACCTCACAATTTGGGACAAATTTTATACCTTCCGCCGCCATCAAATCAACCCGACGCTGCACGACCTCTTGTTTATCCAGTTTCATATTTGGGATGCCGTACATGAGCAGGCCGCCGATACGGTCAGCCCGTTCAAAAACCGTCACGCTATGGCCGACCGAATTTAGTTGGGCGGCGCAGGACAAGCCCGCAGGGCCGGAGCCAATGACCGCGACCTTTTTGCCGGTGCGAGTCTGCGGCGGCGTGGGGACAATCCAGCCTTCCTCAAACCCCTTATCCACAATAGACATCTCAATATTTTTAATCGTTACGGCCGGCTCAATGAGGCCCAGCGTACAAGAGCCTTCACATGGCGCAGGGCAAACCCTTCCGGTAAACTCGGGGAAGTTATTGGTGGCGTGCAGCCGGTCCAAGGCTTCACGCCACAAGCCGCGATAAACCAGGTCATTCCATTCGGGAATGAGATTATTGATGGGGCAGCCCGAGGCCATGCCGCCAATCAACTCGCCGGTATGGCAGAAGGGGACGCCGCAATCCATGCAGCGTGCCCCTTGTTCCTGCAGCTTGGCGACTGGCATGTGATGATGAAATTCATTCCAATCCTTAATCCGTTCCAGCGGCGGACGCTCCGCGGGTTGTTCCCGCTGGTAATCCATAAATCCGGTTGCTTTTCCCACTTGACTTCTCTCCTTTTAGGTTTCGTTTTTTATCGTATCTGGGTCCTTTGCTTAGCCTGGGAACCTGGCGGGGCCACGTTCTTAGTTTCCGCTTACGCGCGATTCATCATTCTTGTTTTGTTCGAAGGCGGTCATCACTGCTTCATCACCGCTCAGACCCTGTTCGGTCACGCGGGCGAAAGCATCGAGCATCCGTTTATAGTCTCTGGGCAGGACTTTAACGAAATGGGCTAGATTGTTGTCCCAGTCGTCAAGGATACTTTGGCCTAGCTCGCTGCTGGTATGGTAGACATGGCGCTCAATCATCTGCTTAACTTCC
>JBFGLD010000771.1:0-3913 GCA_041576335.1 Anaerolineae bacterium
CAGAATATTGCGGTGGCGCAGACGGGCCACAAATTGTGCTTCGCGTTGGAAACGTACGAGCGCATCTTTGTTTCTGTAATGTAGCACCTTAACCGCGACCCAGCGTTGTAGATCGGGTTGATATGCTTTATAGACAGTAGCCAACGCCCCCGAGCCAATTTCTGCTGCCAACCGATAGCCGCCAAAAGTCTTTCCAACAAGGTCTGTTGTCATTGTCTCGTAGCCCTTGGGGAATCAAATAGGGTGTTGCTCGACAGTATAACACGCTACAAAGGAAAATTCAATGACGGATAGCCGTGAGCGATGGGTATCGCTTGAGTTGAGATTCACTGAAAATTTTAGCCATTTTTTGCTGTTCTGTCAGCTCATGGCATAATAGCCATCTATGTCGCGCTGTGTTAAATGGATTTTTTTGTTGCTATTGGCTGCTATCCTCCCGGCTTGCCAGCTTGATGCTAAAAAGCCGTTATTTTCATTGGTTGGCCAACAAGCTGAAACGGCAACGCCGACCCTCACCCGAACCTCGACGGCGACCCCGACGGCAACAATTTCACCAACCTGGACGGCCTCGCCGGCGCTAACCCGCACCCCAAGCCCGACGATGACGCCCCGACCGACCGAGCGCCTTGCACTGGCTCAAAATATCTACAACAATGGCAATTACCAGGCTGCAGCGGCGCAGTTCGAAGCCCTGCTCAGCGACCCCGGAACCAGCCCGGACAATCAGCGGATCGCTTTGCATTGGCGCGGTCGCAGTGAATTAAACGCAGGTGATACGTCGGCCGCTATCGCTACCTTCAAACAGTTTTTGCAGCGTTATCCCAGCGACGAATTGACCCGTGCCGCCCAATTCAACCTGGGCTTGGCCTACGAGAAAAATGGCCAGTTCGACACGGCGGCGACGGCGTACCAAGGAGCAGTTATTTCCAATGACCCGATCAATGTATATATTTACGAGCGAATTGGCGATGTGGCCGTGCAGGCCCAAGATTATGCCAGTGCCGTAAAGGCCTACCAGGCCGGCATTGCTGAAATAGAGGAAACTAGCTTTCAAACACATCTACGCGAAGAAATTGCAGCAGTAGAAATACTGCGAGATAATCCACTCGCGGCGCTCGATCAATACGATGCTATACTCAGGGCGGCCAAAATGGACAATTATCGCGCTAAAATCTTACGCTTGGCTGCCGAAGCACATCTTGCTGCTAACGATCCCAATGCTGCCCACGAGCGTTACTTCGAGGCCATTAATCGGTACCCTAAAGCTTATGATAGTTACCTTGGATTAGTCGAGTTAGTAAATGCGGATGTCCCTGTGGATGAATTTCAACGCGGCCTGGTCGACTATTACGCCGGGGCGTATCAGGCCGCTATTGCCGCCTTCGACCGCTATCTAAATCCGCCTCTACCACCGCCCATTACGGTCACCACCATTATAACCCCGGCAACTCTGCCGGCAGAGGCAGTGACGCAGGACAGCGCTATCACGTCAACAACTGTAATCACCGCCGAAGAAGCGATGCCCCATAATGCCTCGCTGACCTCGCTGCCGATTGAGCCAACACCACCCCCGCACGCTGCGGACGCGATTTGGTTTACGGCTCTCTCGTGGCAAGCCTTAGGACAGAATAATAGTGCGATCCGTTTTTTTCAGCAATTAATTGACGAATACCCAACTGACTCAAATTGGGGCAAAGCCCATCTGGAAATCGGTCAGTCACGCGCGCGGCAGGACAATATTACCTCGGCCAAGGTCACATATCGCGACTTTGCGGCTGAATACCCTACGCACGCTTTGGCTCCCGAGGCGCTTTGGCGGGCGGCGCGCTTGGAACTGGACGGTGATTTGCTCGAAGAAGCGCAAGCAAGTTTGCGCGAATTAAGGGATACCTACCCAAACAGTGATTTTGCCGACGATGCGCTTTATTGGGCGGGTCAGGCTGCATTTTTGACAGATGACTTCGAAAGCGCAGCGGACCATTGGAGCGTGTTAGCCGAAAGCTATCCCAACAGCGAATTGTCTAGTTTTGGAGGATATTGGCAAGTCAAAGCTCTACTGGCTTTAGGAAAACCCGAGCAGGCTCAAGCAGTACTGGTTAAGGTAGCGTCTCGCTCGAATGAGTATTATGGACTTCGTGCCCGCGACTTATTGGCCGGGGTGCAGCCACATTCCGTGCCTCTGGTCTTACCTACGCCGCCAGAATTAGCTAAAGAACACGCAGAGGCTGAGGCCTGGGTGGAAAGCTGGCTTAACCTTACAGGCTCAGAAGAGCCTTCAGCCCTGAAGCCGCAAGTACGGGACGATCCGGCCTTTCAAAGAGGAAGTGCGTTACTCGCTCTGGGATTGCGTGATGAGGCCTTGGTGGAATTTGAAACGGTTAAAGATAACTGGTGGAATGATGCCCTGGCGATGTACCAGCTTGCTCTCTATTTTGCCGAGCATGGATTAGGCCGCTTAAGCATTGTCAGCGTGGCCCGGTTAATTTTCCTCTCACCAGCAGATAGTTCCGAAGAGGCACCCATCTTTATTCAGCGCCTTTACTACCCCACTTTCTTTGCTGATGTTATTTTTGAAGAGGCGGCAGCGCTCAATGTCGACCCAGCCTTGCTCCTAGCGATCATGCGTCAAGAAAGCCTTTTTGAGCGTTCGGCAGAGTCGATTGCGGGGGCTCGTGGATTAATGCAGGTGATGCCGGCGACAGGAGAATATGTGGCTGAGCGACGTAACTATGTAGACTTTAGCCCAGACCAGTTGTGGCATCCCTACATAAGTATTAAGGTTGGTGCTTGGTATATTGATCAGCAGTTGGATATTTTTGAAGACAACCAATTTGCAGCCCTGGCTGCCTATAATGCCGGTCCGGGAAACGTTTTGGAATGGATCAAGCGATCCGACGATTTGGATAGGTTTGTCGAATCGATTCCCTTTCGCGAGTCGCGGCTCTACATAAGAACGATTTATGTTAATTTAGCGGCGTATCGCCGTATTTATGGAGCAAATTAAGGCCGTTCTTAGTTTGACATAGAAAGATTGAGTCGAACCTAGTTCTGATATCTTATTGTGGTATCCCTCCCAGATATGGTATAATGAGCTAGCCGCAAGTAATGCCTCTAATGATAAATTCACCCGCTATGTGATTCGATGGGGTTTCGGTTACAATAACATTTGGAAGATAATGTAACCGAAGATATTTTGACTTTGATAAGGATTATCTAAAGTGTCTAATTTTTTAGGTAGTCCGGCTGTAACATTAGCTTACTACTTATTTACACTGTTTGGAATAGAAGCAGCGTTAGTTATCGCCTGGGGGCAATGGCGGCGCAGCGACTCTTTCAGAGCACGTCGGCTGACGATAGTATTCGGCGGCTTGACTATTTTGCGCATTATGCTTCTTTTCCTGGCCCTGGTTGGGAACAGTGCCCCTGAAATCGAGTCGGTTTGGATCCCCCCCTTTGAACGAGTTCTAGCTATTTCAAGCCTGGGATTCCTGCTTTGGGGCTTTACCCCCCTATTCCGAGAGAAAACATTTCTCGGTAACACGCTCTTGGCTCTCAACACGGCTTTCGCATTCATATTTTATTTCGTCACTGTCATTTTTTGGATGGGCTCTGATTTTAACCAGACTCCTTGGGACGTTTTTTTTGGGATTTGGCTAGCAATTCTGGCTATTTTTGGAATGGCTAATTGTGCTTCAAAATTAGATGATGAACGAACTTATGCCCTCTATGGTTTTGGGACGTTACTGGCAGGGTACATCGCCCATATTTTCTTCGCTTCCAGCTATAGTCTGCCTCATATCCCGGTTTGGAGCCGAGTCGCAGAGCTGATTGCTTATCCAATTTTTGCCGTGGCGGTTTACCACGGTGCAATCCAGTCACTCAGCGCCCGCAGCCAAGAGCTACAAAATTTAAG
>JBFGLD010000772.1:0-3910 GCA_041576335.1 Anaerolineae bacterium
TGCTCCAACACCGGCACCAGGGCATCCTGGTCGGCCGGGGCAATCACAATCGCGTCAACCCCCTTGGCCAGTTGGTCTTCAATCTGGCTGATCTGGGCCACC
This sequence comes from Anaerolineae bacterium, assembly GCA_041576335.1. Lineage (GTDB taxonomy): Bacteria > Chloroflexota > Anaerolineae > 4572-78 > J111 > JANQQF01. Next base: position 103 of record JBFGLD010000772.1, read on the forward strand.
ACATCCGACTCGGTCGGCGGGGCGATGACGGTGACGTTCACCCCCACTTCAGCCCCCTTTTCGGTCGCGCCTTTTTCAACCGAAGCCCAAAACGGGTTACCCCCGCCCGGTCCTTTCAAACTGACGACGATGTTCATATCCTCCATCGCCATCTCTTCTGCGGCACCACTCTCTTCCGGTGCCGGGCCACTCTCCTCAGCCGGGGGCGCAGTTTCGGGCTCTGTCACAGGGGCAGGTGCCCCGGCACAAGCGCTCAAGGCTAACAGCAGCACTATTATTAGTAAAACAAACAGCTTTTTCATCACTTTTCCTCCTGAATTCACAGACATCAAATAGTCTTGATTAAGATTTAGTTTCACCGTGAATAGAACCAGATAATCGACCTCCTTTCTTACATTTTTGCGAAAGACATAGCCCTGGCCTAAGCTTGACCCGATCCGGCCTGTCGCCGTAAAACATCAATGTAAACGGCCAAAATGATGACAGCCCCAATTAAGATTTGCTGCCAAAAGACACTGACATTGAGCAAGTTCAAGCCGTTCCGCAGCAGGCCCATAATGAGCGCTCCGGCTAAAACACCCCACACCGTACCACGCCCGCCAAAGAAACTGGCTCCGCCGATGATAACTGCCGCGATAGCGTCCAACTCAGCGCCTATCCCGGCGTTTGGAAACCCTGAATTGGTGCGACCGGCCAATAGAAGCCCGGCCGCGCCGGCGAGTGCTCCACATAAGGCGTAGACCAATATTAGGGTGCGGTCAACATTAATCCCAGTGACCCGAGCAGATTCGGGATTACCTCCCAGGGCGTAAATGTGCCGTCCTTTGGGGATGTGTTGCAGGAAAACCCAAAAGCCAAAATAAAGAATGCCTATCAAAATAATGCTGACCGGAAGTGTTCTTAAATCGCCAAACCAGGTGCCAATAGGAATACTGTCAAACCCCAAAAAACGCACCTGATCGTATAAGCCACTAACAGGGACTCCGCCAGAAACAATGTTGGTTAGTCCTCGCGCAATATTGAGCGTTCCCAGGGTCACAATAAAAGGGTGAGGTAAGCGCAATTTGGTCAGCGCCAGACCGTTGATAAGTCCGAAACCCAGACCCACCAGTGGACCAACGAGAATCACAATATACCAGGGCCACCCGGCCGCATTAGCCTGAGCCAGGGTTACCATAGCCAGGGCCATTACAGAACCGACAGAAAGGTCAATACCAGCCGTCACAATGACCAGGAATTGCCCTAACGCTAGTGTGGCATTAACCCCGATTTGTCGGGTAACGTTGGTCAGATTGCGCCACGTGAGGAAGACTTCCGGCTCTAAAATGGTCAGTACTATCACCATAGCAAAGACGACCAAAATTATGCCATAACGATCAACAAACGGAATGAGCTTTACCCGGAGGCTGTCCTGACGCGTAGATTCTGTTTGCTCAATTGCCTCAGACGACCTGGTCATGGGCTACCTCTCCTTCGTGCTTTTTACTGCCCATTATCCAACCAATCACCTCATTGCGACTAATATTTTTTAAATAGTCCTCGGCAAAGTTGCGACCGTGAAAGAGAGCTTGGATGCGGTCACACACATAGAAAACGTCATCCATACGATGGCTAATCAAGATCACGCTAACCCCAACTTCCCTCAATCCCTTAATTAGGTCCAATACTTTACCCACCTCTTTAATGGCCAAAGCTGCGGTTGGCTCGTCCATAATGACTACCTTGGCCGAAAACGCTGTAGCCCTGGCAATGGCCACGGCTTGGCGCTGTCCTCCCGAAAGCTCCTCAACAGGTTGGGTGACACTCTTTACCTGGATATGTAGCTTGTCCAAATGCTCTTGGGCTTTTCGCCGGTTGGCTTTGTGATCCAAAAATTTTATCAACCCGCCCAGAAAATTACGGGTTGGTTCTCGATTTAGAAAGATATTCTCATCAATTTGCATATTGCCGGCCAGGGCCAAATCTTGATAAACCATCTCGATGCCTAAATCACGGGCATCCTTGGGACTACCAAAATGTACGGGTTGACCCTGGAAAAACAATTTCCCTTTATTCGGAGGATACAGACCGGAGATCACTTTCATTAAGGTCGACTTGCCGGCGCCATTATCGCCAACCACGCCCAATACTTCACCGGGGTAAAGGCACAAGTTTACATCTTCCAGGGCCGTAACTGCCCCAAAATATTTATATATGCCCCGCGCCTCAAGGATTGGCTGCATTTCACCCTGATCCAAAATAGGCGTGGAAGATGCAGAAGAGGAAAGACTCATTAGAAACTCCTTCCTTTCTTAGATTAGAAACTTACCTGGTTCTCTTAATTCCGCGTAGCCCGAAGCAACTGTTCATTACCTACCAGCCGCATTTCCAGGCAGACTTTCGATTGAAGCCACTTATGCCCCGATGGCCGGATCGGCGGGCTTGCTAGAAAACCGTTTGACCGTTTCTGGCTGGGCCGGCTGCATCCTGATGGGCGGAAGACCGCGCAGAATCAAGTCGAGATCATCCACCAGCATTTTGCCGATACTCTGAAAAGCCTGCGGAATACCGCCCGCCCGGTGCGGTGACAGAAGCAACTCATCTACTTCACGTACAGGATGATCTTTGGGCATGGGTTCTTGGGGAAAAACGTCGGTGGCGGCTTTGAATTGCCCTGCTGCGACGCGCTTAACGAACTCATCAAAGTCGACGACCGCCGCCCGGCTCATAAGCAGAAAGATCGAGCCTGGACGAATAAGATCAAACTGGCGCGCCGCCAGAAAGCCTTGGTTTTCCGTAGTCACGGCTGCCAGCACGAAAATGAACGTGCTGGTGGAAAGAACTTCAGCCAGACCGGCAGGTTCGCAACCGTGTTCGTAGATTAGACTATCCGGCAGCCAGGGGTCATACACCTTGACCCGGCAACGAAAAGGCTCAAGTAGAGGTCTTAAGGCACGCCCCAAATTGCCGAAGCCGATGAACCCCACATGCGCCCCGGTAAGCAGAACGGAATCTCCGCAGGCTTCGCCCAAATAACGTTCCGTACCCATGCGGAAGCGGCGATCTTCTCGATGCACGCCACGGGCCACATTAAGCGCAAACCCCAACGCCATTTCCGCAACAGGCAGGGCATAAGCTGCCCCACAGTTGAGGACACGGATTTCGTTTCGAAAACAGTAATCGTAATCAATGTTCTGATAAAAATTGCCTTCAATGCTAAAGATCACCTTGAGCTTTCGGGCGCGCTCTAAGCGCTCTCCGGGCAAATCGGGTTGCCCGGCGATCGCTACAGCGTCGGAGATGAGCGCATCGATCTTTCCATCGGGTACGGGATCATCGCCCAAGTGCTTGACTTCGACCAATTTGTTGAGCCGGATCAAGTCTTCCTCAGAAAAAATACGCGACCAGATTTGCGGATAAGGGGCTGCAATGAGTAGGGGTTTATCTGACATAACGTAACTCCTGCTTAATTATATCCAAAATCTCGCCATCAATTTGGGTCACCAGACAGTAAATAATAGTGATTTGCAAATTCCTTAGCAATTCGGAGAGATTGTTGAACAGGACGATGTCAAGTGGCACCGATTGAGTCATTCGGAGAAAAAACGCGAGCAAACGTTTGCGCAAACGTTTGCTCGCAGTATACATACAAACTGGAGATGTGTCAAAAAACCTCAGAGCCTGTTTTAAAAGTCGGCGTGACAGGACTGGCAGGGCTATAGCGTTGTAAAAATCGGCTGGTTTTGTCCATTTTTTAGGTGATTTAGCCTCAGCACAGCCAGTTCTTGGCCGTTATGAATACCTTATATAACAACTTCCTAGACTGGAA
>JBFGLD010000773.1:0-3905 GCA_041576335.1 Anaerolineae bacterium
GCTATTGCGGCCGCCGTCATTGGCGGTACCAGCCTGTTTGGTGGTCACGGCAAGGTCATCAGCGCGCTCCTCGGGGCTTTAATCATCGCCTCTGTAGAGAACGGCATGGGGCTGCTGGGTCTGCCGTCCGGGGTGAAGTTTGTGGTGACCGGCCTGGTACTCCTGGCTGCGGTGCTTGTTGACTCCTTTTCGCGGCGCAGTCGCGAGGCTTCCGGTATCGCTTAATGGATTCGGAATTCCTTTATTGAATGCGTATTTCCCGAGCTGGTAGTTAAATGTGGACGATCCTGCGTAGGGCCTCGATTCAGTTCTTGCTGATGGGGTTAGCTGCTGCCGTTTGCCTCAGCATTGTGGCATGTACGCCGGCCGACAGCGAAACCGACATCGCACCTGTCGAGCAATATTTCTCGGCATCTCGCTTCGCCGACGTTGCTCAAGAGGTTGGCCTAAACTTCCGGCACGGAGCGTTCCGGTGGGACGTGTCGGGTGATCCCGTCGCCATGATGGGCGGTGGCCTGTGCTGGCTCGATTATGACCGGGACGGATGGCTGGACCTGTTTGTGGTCAACTCCTACGCCGAGGCCGAGGCGGGGAAATGGCAAGCTGCCGGTGGGTTGCCGCGCAGCGCGCTTTTTCGCAATGTCGAAGGCCATTTCACCGATGTAAGCGGCCCAGCCCAGGCCAATTTGGCCCTACGTGGTAATGGCTGCGTGGCGGCTGACCTCAATCTTGACGGCTGGACCGATCTCTATATTACGACCTCTCGTTTCAACGCTCTGTTGTGGAACAACGGCGATGGTACTTTCACTGAGGCTGCCGAGGCCGCTGCCTTGGATGCGTATGGCTGGCAAAGTGGCGCCGCAGTCGGTGATCTGAACGCCGATGGCTGGCCGGACCTCTTCGTGGCCGGATATGTGGACGTTAACAATCGCCTTCCCGAAGCCACCCTCGGCTTCCCCAACACCCATCTTGGGCGACGAGATCTACTCTTCATAAACGAGGGCGCCGGCTCATCAGGGCGAGCCACCTTTCGCGAGGTGGGCGTCGCTGCCGGACTGGAGGCGAGTAATTTCGAATACGGGCTGGGGGCGATCCTAACCGACCTCGACAGCGATGGCGACCTCGACCTCTACCTCGCCAATGACACTAACCCGAACCGTCTTTACCAAAACGTAGCCTGGCCGGCCGGTCGGGCAGCGGATCCGGCAGGGATCGGATTCAGGTTTGAGGAGTTGGGCGGAAAGGCCCACGTGAATGACGCTAATAGTGGCATGGGCATTGCCAGTGGCGACTACGACAGCGACGGGCAGTTCGATCTTTTCGTCACAAACCTCGGGCGGCAGCTGCACTCGGTCTTTCGCAATCAATCCACCGCCGGGAGTCTCTCCTTTCGGGACGTGACAGGCGAGCTTGGCATCAAGGATATCGGCGTGGGTAGCACCGGCTGGGGGACAACCTGGGCCGATATCGATCTTGATACCGACCTTGACCTGGTAGTCGTAAACGGCAATATCCCCGTGCTCGATCCCCTAACCGATGCTCAGGTAGCCCAAATCTTCGGCAATCTCACGGCCCAGGGATTGGTGGGCCGGTTCAGCGAGCAAACTGAGGCTACGGGTCTCAACAACGTGGGACCTCTTCTCGGGCGGGGGAGCGCGATGGCGGACTATGATAATGACGGTGATCTCGACATAGCCATCAACACAATCGGTAATCACCTTGTCCTGCTGCGGAACAGCGGCGCGAGTGGAAATTGGCTCGAGGTGCAGCTCAATGACTTCTCTCCCGGAGCCGTTATCACGGCCATCCTACCTGACGGGCGCGAGCTGCGGCGCGAGATTCACGCCGGGAGCAGCTATTTATCGTCGGAGGATCCGCGCTGCCATTTTGGCCTCGGACCGGCCAACAGGGTCGTTGAGTTGCGGGTTCGCTGGCCCAACGGACATGAAACCCGGCTGGAGGACGTCGCCGCCAATCAACTGCTAGTCGTCAATCCGTAAAGGGGGTGCCCTTCAGTGCAGACCCGCTCCTGACAATGGTGAACGAACTTTGCACAGCCGTCGGGTGTTCACAACTTGGGTCACACACTTCAAGCGACGGATGACGAAGGACCGCCGGCAGACGGGAAAGTGGACGTGGTCTACCTAACCTTATTCTTGATCTCAGCAGCATCGCTGGCTTTTCAGGTGGCGTTGACCCGCTTTTTTTCCCTGGCCCAGGGCAGCCATCTGGCCTTCATGGCCATCAGTTTGGCCCTGCTGGGGATCGGTGCGAGTGGAACATATCTCTCGCTTAAACAACTGCCCGCTGCCGGTTTGCGACGGGTCATCACCACCGCTTCAGCCCTGTTTGCCCTCTCTATCCCGGCTGCTTATTTGGTCATTAATTACCTCCCCTTCGATGCCTACCGTCTGGCCTGGGAGCGAGTTCAAATATTGTGGCTGGCTCTCTACTATTTGGCCCTGGCCGTGCCCTTTTTTTTCAGCGGGCTGGTCATTGGCGCTGCGCTGGCGGCTCAGCCCGAGCGAGCCGGGCCAACCTATGCGGCTAATCTACTCGGATCAGGCTTGGGGCCACCGCTGGCGCTTCTGGCCCTGGCCACGTTGGGTGGACCGGGTACCGTTTTCTTGTGTGCTTTGCTTGGTTGGTTGGCCGCAGCGGGCAGTTATCGGTCAATACGCGGTCGCCAGTGGTTCGAGCGTCTGTTTCGCCGCCGGCAGTCCGGCCCGCGCCAGGTTTTTCGTTTTAATAAGCATGACGCCCTGCCTTTGACCCTATACCCCGCGGTGGCGATTTTGCTCGGCTACCTTTCCCTCTACCCACCTGCACCCTTTGACGTTAGGCTGACCCCCTACAAATCACTATCGCAGGCACTGCTCTATCCCGATAGCCAGGTCGTGTTTAGCCGCTGGAATGCCTTCTCGCGGGTTGATGTGCTGCGCAGCCAAAGTATTCGCTCGGCCCCCGGCCTGAGTTTCGCCTTTACCGGCACCTTGCCACGCCAACTGGGGTTGACGGTTGACGGCGATAACCTGGTCCCCATCACCCGTCCTAGCGAGCCGGCGCTGACCCAATACCTGCCGCTTGCGCTGGCGTTCGAATTACGCCCGGCCGCCACTGTGCTGATTCTGGAGCCGGGTGGGGGATTGGCCGTGCTGACAGCTCTGCAAAATGGCGCTGCGGCTGTAACCGTGGTTCAAAGCAATCATAGTGTGGCTGAGGCAGTGGGGCACCGGTTTTCCGAATTCAATGACCACCTGTACGGCGATCCACGAGTCAATATCTTGATTGATGAGCCGCGCAGTTTCTTACGGCGCACTGAGCAGCAATTTGATCTGATCATCCTACCCTTGACTGACAGCTTTCGCCCGGTCACGGCCGGAGCCTATACCCTGAACGAAGATTATCGTTACACGGTCGAAGCGTTTGCCGACTCGCTGGCGCATCTTACACCAAACGGCTTACTGGTAGTTGAACGATGGCTGCAGCTGCCGCCCAGCGAGAGCCTGCGTTTATGGGGCACACTGCTTGAAGCGCTTCGCCGGTGGTCGAGTTCCACGGGTCAGGACTGCAGCCTGGCTTATTGTGGGCGATGGTTGGGAATGCGATTATTGGCTATGCGCAGTTTGCAAACCTCATTAATCATCGCGGGCCTTGACCCACTTTCCACGCCGGACTTAGCCATCGCTCGCAAGTTTGCCACCGGCCGCCAATATGACTTGATTTGGCGGCCATCGATTCAGCCGGACGAGACCAATCGCTTTAGTGTGGTGCCCGGCGATCCTTACCACAGCACATTTGCCGAGCTTCTGACCACGTCTCAGCCCGACGCCTTTTTCGCCGATTATCCACTGGCCGTAGCTCCAGCCACTGACAATTACCCCTTTTTCTTTCACTTTTTTAAA
>JBFGLD010000774.1:0-3897 GCA_041576335.1 Anaerolineae bacterium
GGTTTCGCAATGGGCAATGAAACGGCCGGCATTCTCAACCGCGGTTCGCGCCTCAGACTCGTCCGCCTTGCCCAACATCTCATAATCTGTCGTGTTGCGTAGCTCATAGGCTTCTCCATAAGCCCGGCTGTCCTCCACCGAAAACAGACCCGTTTTTACAAAATGTTCGGGGAATGCCGCCATCACCCCCGAATGTTTGCTGCGAGTCAGATCCAGGGTTATAAGCATAACCGTTGCCGCATAGAAAAAGGGCGTAATATGCCCGATTAATGGCAACGCCGTAAAAGCCATTGTCGAGGTTGAATTGGGCACTGTGCAGTGCATCCCGAGTCCCCTCGACGTATGCAAGTACTGCTTCTTTGTTGATCAAGTCTGATTTTGCCATTACTATGTTCCGTATAGGTCAGGTCGGTCAAAATGGTAATAGCCCTGAGGCTCACCTATACGATAGAAAGGAATGCTGACGTTCTCCCGGATTGGTAGACGGAATAGTAGACTACTAAATCACAGAGGATAGCAATGAGCCAAGGCAAACGGTTCAGTCGAGAATTCAAGCAAGAGGCGGTCAGGCTGATGAACGAATGCGGGAAGCTTGTAGCGCAACCGGCAGCGTAAACCAGAAGCAGCTACCTTGGCCCGGTAGGCCGTCACTCGCTGCCCCAATCCGGCCCCCCTGAGCCTCAACCAATTGCCGGGCGATGGCCAATCCCAAACCCAATCCACCCTGTTCCCGAGAGCGTGATTTCTCGGCTCGCCAGAACCGATCAAAAACGTGAGGTAAGTCTTGCCCGGGGATTCCGGGGCCGGTGTCGGTCACGGTAACCAAAATGAAGTTATTCTCGTTGGCGTCAAGCCGGGGAGCGTCGCCCTGTATGCTGAAGTGGGGAGTCAGAGGAGATGACTTGACCCTGACCTCGATACTGCCCCCTGCCGGCGTGTGGCGGAGGGCGTTGGACAAAAGATTTTGCAGGATTTGCCGGGTCCGGTCGGGATCAATAAGCACATCCGGCAGATTTTGCGGTAGGGTAACGTTGAGTTCGACACCCTTTTCCCCGCTTAATTCGGTAAAAAGATCGGTTGTACCCTCGATAAGGGGGAACAGTTCCGTGGGCTGAATGTTGAGGCCTAATTGACCGGCCTCGGCCTGGGCCAATTCACGCAAATCGCTGATAAGCCGGTTGAGGATAAGGGTCTCATCATATATAGAAGCGATTTCTGCTTTGTCCAGGGGATAAACATCATCTAAGATGGCGCGCAGGTTGCCCTGGATTACGCTCAAGGGCGTGCGCAGTTCGTGAGCCACATCGGCGACCAGGTTGCGGCGCAGGGTCTCGGCCTGCTGGAGATAGGCTGCCATCCCGTTAAACGCCTGAGCTAAGTCGGTGAGTTCATCAGTGCCTTTGACGGGTACCCGCTGATCAAGCTGTCCTTGGGAGATGTGCCGGGCCGCGGTTGCCAAGCGCCCCAACGGAGCTGAGAGCCTCCAGGCAATGACCACGCCGATTAACCCCCCCATAACACCGGCAATTAGCCCCGCTTGCAAGAGCGAGCGATTGATCTGGTTCAAAAATGCCTGAGCTGATCCGGTCAATTCAGCCTGACCCGGCGGACTTGCCTGCAGAAAGCCAATGGGCTGGCCTTGCCATTCAAGGGGCACGGCTGAGGCCATTTCCTCGGCGCTCAATTGGGCTAACCCATTTTCGCCTGGCCTACTGTAGACCACTTGTCCGGTGGCATCGGCCAGAGCAAGGTTAGGTCTTCCCTGTTGTATCCCGCGTCCCTGGCCCATACCGCCTTGACCGCGCGTGGTATCAAATACTGTCTCCACGCCGGTCCAAGCGCCGTTAGCCGCATAATATTCAATCAGCAGCGGCTCCAACGTGGAACTCATTTGATCATGCATCATGAAGCGGAGGAAGCCTGTACTGACCTGGCGGTTGGCCAGAAGTGCGGCGATGAAAATCGCGATGGCGGTGACGACGCCAAAAGCCAGGGCCAGGCGTACCCACAGTTTGTTCACATGTCACCTCGCAAGCGGTAGCCAATGCGATGCACCGTTTCAATGTAAGCCGGGCTCTCCAGTTCGGGTCCGATTTTTTTACGCAGGTTTTTGATGTGGCTGTCGATGGTTCGCTCCATACCGACATAGGCGTAACCTAATCCGTTTTCGATAAGCTCATGGCGGGTGAAGGGGCGGCCCGGATGCTCCATGAACATCTTTAACAAGTCAAATTCGGTTGGGGTCAAGTCGATGGATTGGCCATGGAACGTAATGCTGCGGCGCTCAAGATCCATCTGCAACCCGCCAATCTGGAGCACGGGTGGCGGGGTAGCGACAGCGCCGGCCCGTCGCAGCAAGGCCTTGACCCGGGCTACCACCTCACGGGGATTAAACGGTTTGGTGACGTAATCATCAGCACCTACTTCCAGACCAACGATTTTATCAACATCCTCAACCCGGGCCGTGAGCATAATGATAGGTAAGCTGGCCAGGGCCTGATCGCCACGCACAATGCGGGTAATTTCCCAGCCGTCACGGTCGGGCAGCATCAGGTCGAGAACGACCAAATCCGGTTTCTCGCGCCGAATGGTATGTAGCGCCGTCTCGCCATCATGAGCCGTGAGCACCTGATAACCGTTCTGCTCCAGATAGGAGCGGACCAAACGAACTATCTTTTTGTCATCATCAACCACCAGGATACGGGCCATAACCTTGACTTCTCCAAAATCGAGCAATGTACGGGTATTATATCGCTCTCTACGGGCCGGTCAATTGGGTAACGTTTGAAATAGACACTTCTCGACCTTTTTTGATGGCTTCAATTGACTGCCAACCTGTCTCATTACATCATAGGTTATTGCATCAATCCAGCCGCAACCAACCTGTCGTGAATATCGACAAAGGTATCGGCCTGAGCCTGGCTGATTTCTCCGATCTCAACCATCTCCGACAACATCATGGTGCGCACATCGGCCATGCTGCCGCTGGAATGACCCTGCATTATGCCCCGGTATTCATCCATTGCGGCATGAATTTGGGCAAATGTATCGGCCTCATCCTGGGTAATGAGACCCTGTTCGACTGCTTGGGCTAACATTTCGGCTTGCATGGCCGCCTCTGCCTCGGGATCAAACCTGGCCCCGCCCATGCCCTGTCTGGGCATGACCTGGCCGCTGCCCAGCGCCCGGATATAGTTGATAATATCCCATCGCGCTTGCTCATCCAGAGTTTCTTTCCAACCTGGCATTGACGAGTTAAAAGGGTCTGCTGTACCCCCCTCGCTGATACGCCAGAAGAGGTAGTCATCGCCCATCATCTGGCTGGTGTGGGCCACGGGCGCCGGAGCCGGGTCAAGGGCCGCACTGGCCGGACCGTCGCCCATGCCGCCATCGCCGTGGCAGGAGGCACAGCTAACAGCATAAATTTCTTCGCCGCGCTCAAGCGACGCTTCATCGGCGGGAATAGGGTTCGTTAATCCGGCGTATTCATCATCGATAGGTGACATATGGCGGGCCATCATTCCCCTGCCCGGTCCCATTCCTCGGCCCATGCCCATATCGGGCGCCGGCAACTGTTCCGTCACCGCCTCAGCCGGGGTCAGGCTACAGGCTGATACCAAGCCAAGGGTCAAAAGTAATCCGGTTAGAATCAATCGTTTCATATTTTTGCACCTTTCTCCGGTTGTTTCAACTCATTTTTTTGCGACGTTAAATACAGGCTCAAAGGAAAAGGTTCAAATCAACATTCGGGTTAAAGCCTGCTTTTCATTCGCAGGCCCGGCGATTGTTGCCTTTCACTTTAATTTGATGCAGATAGAGGGAAATAGTTACAAACTATGGAGTGTGTAGGAGGAAAAGAAGTGGACTATGCTGGCCGCCGGAAATGGCCCAAATTTA
>JBFGLD010000775.1:0-3896 GCA_041576335.1 Anaerolineae bacterium
AAGGGTTCAAAAATTCTGGCTAAATTTTCAGGCGTAATGCCCCGACCGTCATCGCTATATTCTAACAGTAATCGATCATGTTTTGACCGAAATGTAAAGCACAATTGACCCGCTTCATCTATTTTATAGGCGTGGACCACGGAGTTCATGACCAAGTTTGTCACAACTTGTGACAGGGCCCCAGGATAACTGTCCATCGTGATACGCTCGTCACCGTCCACGTCCAGTTTATGCCTGGTTTGTTTGAGTTGAGGCTCCAGACTTCGCAGAGTCTCCTGAAGATACTGCTTGACCAAAAACCTTCGCTTTTCCAGGCTGGTTTGATCAACGGCTACTTGTTTGAAACTATGTACCAGTGCGGCTGCTCGCTGCAAATTGCTTAGGATCAGCTGGCTGCTTTCTTGAGCCGTATGCGCGAAATCATCCAGCATAGAACGCCTTAACTTGCCGTTCCGGAACACACCGAAGAAAGCTTGGGTTTCGTCGTTCAGGGTAGAGGCAGCCGTGACGCCGATCCCAATTGGCGTATTGATTTCGTGGGCAACCCCGGCCACTAAGCTCCCCAGTGCTGCCATTTTCTCTGCTTCAATTAATTGGGCTTGAGTAGCTTTCAACTCTGCCAACGACTTAGTTAGCCCCTGGTTGGCCGTCTCCAACTTCCGGGTTAAGCTGCGCAGATATAAATGGGTCGTCACGCGGGCTAAGACTTCCTCGTGCTGGATAGGCTTGGTTACATAATCCACCGCCCCCACCTGGAATCCTCTAACTTTGTGTTCCGTTTCGGTCAGAGCCGTCATAAAAATTACCGGAATAGCCCGAGTTGCCGCATCTGCCTTTAAACGGCGACATGTTTCAAAGCCGTCGATGCCCGGCATTAACACATCTAAGAGGATCAAGTCGGGTTGGCCTCGTCGAGCCCGTAACAAGCCGTTTTCACCATTGCGGGCGATTAAAATTCTAAACCCCATGTCCTTTAAGTAGTCGGAGATGACCTTCAAATTGGTAGAGTTGTCGTCAACGACCAGGATAGTATGTTCTTGTGGATCAATTTCGCTAAAACGCGGTGTTTCCATGCAGAATTATCCTAGCTCTAAATGTTTTTCCAGCAAAGCAATGACCTGTTCATCTTCGAAATCAGCCGCCAATTGATGCAGCTGCCGGGCGAATGGACCCAAGTTTTCATGCGCCCGCTCCAAGGCAGCTGCCCGTTCTCCGATCGCCGATAGGTCGCCCATCGCGGCTAATTCGTATAACGCTTCCAATTCCTCCATTGGCGGCGGAATAACCGTGATATCATCAAAAACGTCACTTACCTCAGGGGTTGCCGGCAGCGCTTCGTACAGCCAAGTTAACTGTAGATGTCGCTCTAATAAATCAAACAGCGTTTCCACGTCGAGCGGTTTCGACATGAAGGCATCACAGCCCGCAATCTCGCTTTCCTCCATATTTTTACCAAGCACGCTGGCCGATATGGCCATGATGACCACCTCGTTGAGTTCAGGCAGCTGCCGTATTTGCTGCACTGCTTCAAAGCCGGTCATCACCGGCATAACCAAATCCGTTAGAATTACGTCAGGACGCATAGCCTTTGCCAACTCGACCTCTTGGCGCCCATTTTCTGCCTCAATTACCTCAAAACCCAGCGGCGCTAAGAGGTTAACCAGAACCAAGCGATTCTCGACTTTGTCGTCCACAATTAAAACCTGGCGCCGGCGCCCTTCATAGCCGATAATCATTTGTTGGGCTTGGGGCTGAAGGGTCGCTTCGGCGACAGTCGAAGGCAGCCCGATCTCGAACCAGAAGCAGCTGCCTTTACCTAATTCACTTTCCACTACAATTCTTCCGCCCATCGCCTCTACGAGTTGTTGGCTGATAGCCAGCCCCAAACCTGTTCCCTCGGCTCGGCTCTGACTGTTTCCGACCTGCTCGAACGGCAAGAAGATTTTTTCTAAATCTTGCCTGGTCATGCCTACGCCGGTATCCATGACTTCAAATCGAAGTAAGATTTCTGATGGTGATGGGGCAGCAGTTAAATTGTGGACTCGCAGTCTAACCTGTCCCTGATGAGTAAACTTGATGGCATTACCCAGCAAGTTAATCAGAACTTGACGTAAGCGTTTTTCATCGGCCCAGACTCCGGCAGGAAGGTCGTTGACGGCTTCGTAAGAAAACGAAATATCCTTTTGCTGGGCCCGCATGCGCATGATGCCGACGATCCCTTCCAAAAAAGCCGGCAGATAAATCTCGCTTGGCTGCAATTCCAACTTACGCGCCTCAATTTTGGAGATATCCAAAACGTCGTTAATCAAAGTCAGCAGGTGCTGTCCGCTTTGCTCCACGATCTCCAAGCCTTCTCTTTGCTGGCGGCTCAGCGTTCGGTCACGCTTCAAAATTTGAGCATAGCCTAAAATGCCATTGAGCGGCGTTCTCAACTCGTGACTCATGTTCGAAAGGAATTCGCTTTTCGCTTGGCTGGCGACCTCAGCCGCTTCTTTGGCCTGCAGCAGCGCTGCTTCTACCCGCTTTCGTTCGGCAATTTCCTTTTCAAGCTCAGCATTTTTTGATTGGTAAATCTCGGCTTCTTTCTGAGCTGCCTCGGTGCGATGGCGTACTTCCAAGGCTTTGAGCTTGTTATCTGCTTCTTCGTTGAAAACGATCTCTTTATGAATGTGAAACTGCTTGTAATGAGTCAATCCGAGTCGTAGGTTACCTTGCTGCTCGTGAGCTGCAGCCAATGCTTCATGGCATTGGTATAGGAACATATTCACATTGATCTCTTTGGCCACGCTCAGGGCTTGCTGCAAATGAGATAGTGCCAGCTCCAAGTGCGTCCGGGCACTCTCAAATTGACCGGTTTCCAGGAACGTCAGGGTGGCCAAAGAGTTCCGATCTAAGGTTCGGGTCGCCGCCAGACTTTTTTGAAAATATTTTAAAGCTTGGTCGTAGTCTTCCTGCGCTAAGTACACTTCGGCGATATTGGCTAGGACAATAACCTCGCCATACCGGTCACCAATAGCCCGGTAAACCTGCAAGGCTTTACGACCGTACTCCACAGCGGTGGTGTAATCTCCCAACCGGTGATATCCGCGGCAGCAGCGGGCCAGCAGCCGGGCTTCGTCAGACTGATTCCCCATTTCCACGGCAAGGTCTAGGCTTCTGTGGTAACAGCTTAAAGCCTGAGCATCGTCACCGGCTTCTTCCTGCAATTTAGCCAGGTTATGAACCATGGATGCGATTTGGCGGCTATCATCATTTGCCGGGCAAACCTCCGATATCTCTCGCATCTGCGCTAAGGGTTCCAAGTTACTGCCGGCTGAGCCGGCATTCTGGTGGAGACCGGACTGCCGCGTCAGAACATGACTCTGTTGATGTGGCGCGAGCATGCCCGCCAGCTTATTGTAGACCTTGCCAATATTAAGCAGCGCCAGCATCTCGGAATTTTTATCGCCAACTTCTCTGGCTGTAGTCAACGTACGCTGCAAATAAGTGAGAGCTTGAGGGTAGTTATCGATTTCTAAATAGACCACTCCCAGCGTATCCGATACCTCGGTTTCAAGAACCCTGTTGCTCGTGGCCCTGGCCAGGCCCAAGCTCTTATGACCGCAGATCAAGGCGTTGGCATAATCACCCACATCACAATAAGAAACGGCTAAATTATTGAGTGATAAGGCTTCACCTTTTTTGTCACCGATCTCCTTGTTTATCTGCAGGGCTTTACGATGGTTTGGTAACGCTTGTCGATAGTTACCCAACGTGCGATAGATGATGCCAATGTTATCAAAAGAGGTTGCTTCTCCAGCGCGGTTGCCGGCAGTTTGGCATATTTTTAGAGCCTTAATAAGGTGAGCCAGGGCCTCGGAGTGATTGCCTAAAAACCAATATGCCGCCGCAATAAC